>JANWHL010000176.1 GCA_025450405.1 Ktedonobacterales bacterium | reverse complement strand
TCATGCTGGAGGCTCTCTTCGATCCCCGGGAAGAGAAAGAGCAGCCGGTACCAGCCCTTTTGCAGCGCATCGAGGCTTGGCTTGGACCGCGTGCCGGGGTGCCCCACCGAGATCGCCACCAGATGGTCCGTCCGCGGCGCCGCCAGCGACGCGAAGAGCCACGCCACCGCCGCGCCCCAGTCGTGGCCGACGATGTGGGCGCGCTCCACGCCCAGCGCGTCCATTATCCCCGCCACGTCACGCACCATGTTGGAGAGCGCGTACTCTTCGACACGCGCCGGCCGCTCGCTCCGCCCGCGGCCGCGCAGGTCGGGCGCGATCACGCGGAAGCCGGCCCCCACCAGCGCCGGGATCTGATGGCGCCACAGATACGACGTGTCGGGGAATCCGTGGAGGAGCATAACCGGTGTCCCTGTCCCCTGATCCTCCACGTAGAAGCGCAGGCCATTCACCGTCAGCTCGGGCATGTCTCGCCTCCAATCGTGTCCAGTCACATGCTCACCTCACGTCTCAGCGGACCGGGGCTCATCGTGCCACATTCCCGCGTGCGTGTGCGACCCGGTGCGGGCGACACCACGCGCCCGCACCTCCGCGTAGTCGCGCTCCCGCACCGCCACCAGCGCCAATCCACCGATCCCTCGCCCGCGCCTCGAACCCGCTCCAGCCGGCGCACAGCCTCGTTGCCATCCCTCGCGGCGTGACCACAGCGCCTGGCATCACTCATCGGTCTGGGAAGGGATGCGCGTCGCCAGCGACCAGACCGCCCGCCAGAGCCCGCTACGCCCCTCATAGAGATCGATATGCCGGAAATCCCCCAAGTCGCCCCCATCCGCGAACCGCATCTCGATGTGGCACTGATAGCGTGCGGCGGCCATCTGGTCCGCGAGCCGCACACGCATAGGCGAGGCCGCCTCCCAGGTGGTGTAGCGGAGCGCCCGTGACGCGATGCCGTGCAGGTACTCGCGCTTGCTGAACGTCATGCCCGCTGGTGTGACGAGCTGATAGTCATCGGCATGCAGACGTTCGGCGACCGCCATCTCCACCTCGCGGAGCGCGCGCACCCGTTCACGCTCGGTCGCGCGCAACGCGTCCGCCGCCGCGGTTTCGTCCTGATCGCTGTTGGCCGCCAGACCACCGCCGCTCGCATTCAGCGTCACACCCCTCCTCGCATGGAGTCAAGCGCCCGGCCCACCGTCGAACGGTCAGCCAGGCGCCACGGCACCACGTCCTGTCTGATCCGGCCATCGCACGCTCTGCACGTCGTACTCCGCCCGCTCTCCGGCCCGTGGCCCGCATCATGAGCCATGCCGCCCACTCCATTCCAATTACGGCCCCTCATCCAGAGCGTAGGCCGCGGCCGCCTCCAGCGCCAGCTCCCGCCCCGCCGCCCGCGCCGCGGCAAACGCCTCCTCGCCCATAGCCGCCCGTGCTTGAACCACAGCCGCGTCGTAGAGCGGCTGGTCGTCTGGGTCGAGCGCGGTCTCGGTGCGCGCGAGGTCGGCTTCGGTCGCGCCCAACAGACGCGCCGCTCGCGCCACGTCTCCGCGGGCCGCCGCCACACACGCCAGACCGATCAGGCACACCGCCAAGATGCCCTGAGCTCCCAGCGCGCGAACCGCACGCAGGCCGTCGCGCAGGTGCGGCTCCGCCCCCTCCGGGTTCCCCGCCAGCACCTCGACAGAGCCAAGATTGACGTGCTCCATGGCAACCATGCGCGCGTCGCCCAACGCCTTGTTCAGCTGAACGCTCGCCAGGTAGAGCCGGCGCGCTCCATCGTAGTCGCCCTCTATCCGTGTGATGGCGGCAAGCAGATGCAGCGGGAGCACCTCGGCGCCGCGCTTGCCCCCCGCCCGCGCGAGCGCGAGGCCGTCCTCACAGCGTGCCCGCGCCGCCACATAGTCGCCCTCCCGCAGTGCCACCCGCGCCAGACCACCGAGTGCTTCCACCGTCGCGGCACGATCTCCCACCGCGCGCGCCACCGCCAGGCTCTCCTCGTTCAGCCGGCGCGCGGTCTCGTTGTCGTCCTGGCGAAACGCGAGCAGCCCGGCGCCATAGAGCGCCCGTGCGCGGGCGCCGCTCGGCGTGTCGGCCCCCGAAGCAGTGAGCGCGCTGGCAAGCCATTCGCGCCCCTCCCGAGTGTCACCCCGCGTGAGCCAGTAGCGCCAAACTTCGGCCATGAGCGTCACCGCCTCGGCCCCCCTGCCGCGCGCAACGAAATAGTGGAGCGCGGCGTCCACCCGGTCGTGCTTCCGCGCGATCGTGTCCAGCCAGCGCGCCGCGTCCGCGCCCACCATGCCCTCACCCGCGCCCCGAACGTGCTCAAGCAGGTGTAGCGCCTCAACGTGTAATGCGTCGTCGTTCATCACGCACCGCCTTCACCATGGTACGTGCCCGCGATGCCAGAAGCGGTCACCGCGCATGCCGCGGCGCGAACATGACGTGTGGCGTCAGCCGTCGGTCCCGGGGACTCATGCGCGTCGCCCGCGACCAGACCGCTTGCCAGCGCACATTATGCCGCTCATAGCGATCGACCTGCCCGTTCACGCCCGCGCGGGCGGCATCACCACCGGCGGGACCACATCGGCCGGGGCGCCGAGATAGCCCGCGAGCGTGCGCACCATCGGCGCCAGGTGCGGCGGCAAGCCGGTCGCGAGCACTGACGGCAGCCAGTACATTACCTGCCGGCAGACGTGCGGGCTCATCGTCGCGGCGCGCAGCCAGGCGAGGGACTCGGGCGGCGCGTCGCGGAGCTGGGTCGCGTCGAGGGTGAAGCGATACATCGGCAGCAGCGCCGCGTCCCGCGTGCGCTGGTACGCCGCCAGGTTCGTCTCCCAGTCGCCCCCGCGCAGCGCCGCGTCCAGCGCCGCCGCCAGCGGGAAGGCCTGCGTGAGGGCGTCGCCGATCCCCGTCCCGGTGGCCGGGTCCTTGAGATAGCCCGCGTCGCCCGCCAGCGCCCAGCCGGGACCGTAGGGCTTGTGGAAGCGATTCTCGATGCCGCGCGTGCCGAGCAGTTTGCCCTCCAGGCGCGCGCCCGCCAGGCGCGCCGCCATGCCCGGCAGCCTCCCGAAACGCTCCAGGAACGTGGCCAGCGGATCGACGCGGAACGCCTCGAAGTCCTCAGGCTGGAATTCCAGCGCCAGGCAGTCTTCATCGGGCCGCATCGGGAAGACGAAGCCAATCTGGTTGCGCACAAACAGGATCTCGAGCGCCGGCTCCGGGAGCGGCGTGAAGCCATGGAAGTAGCCGTAATAGGCCGGCCGCATAGCCGGGACCGCCTCGTAGCGCTCCGCCTTGACCCACTCGGCCACCTTGGAGTACTTGCCGTCGGCGCCCACGACGACCCGCGCCCGCACCAGCCGCCGCGCGCCGTCCGCCCCCCGCAGGTACGCCCCCACCACGCGCCCGTCCGCCTCACACAGTCCCTCGGCGTGCGTCCGCGCCTGGAACGCGACCCCGCCGCGCTCGCGGGCGTGGCGGATCAGGAGGCTGTCCAGGGCGTCGCGGCGCGGCGCCAGCCCATAGGCGTCCGCCGGTCCAGCCGGCGCTTCGAAGAGGCAGTCCTCCACCCACGTCCGATTCCGCACCAGCCGCCGGAAGCCCACGGCCTCTAAATCCGCGAGCACCCCCAGGTGCTGGAGCGCCGCGATGCCGGGCCCACCGACGTAGTGGGTGGAGAGGGTGTCGCTGGGGAAGGTGTCGCGATCTACCAGCAGCACGCGATGGCCCTGTTGGCCCAGCAGCAGCGCCAGGCTCGCCCCCGCCACCCGCGCGCCGATGATCAACACGTCGTACTCCGTCCCGGTCTCCGCCCCGGGGCCTGCCCCATTGCCTCCGCTGTGATCCATGCCACCCACTCCATTCCACTGCCCGCGTGTCGTGGCGGGCAGCATCGTCCATATGTCCCCGGTGACGAAGTCCGTCGTGTTGTCCACGGAGTATATCTCCGCGCCCAATCGTCTGTCCATGCGCGGATCGTCTGCTCGGGCGCACCACCAGCGATCACCGTGCCAGACCCATGGTCCCGGCCGCCGCCGCGACTTCCGGTCAGGCGGTCACCCCCAGCGCCTCGCGCAGCAAAAGCTGGCCAATGTCCTTGAGGGCAGCATCCTCGTCGTTGGCGAGCAGAATGAGCAGCGCGTCGCTCGCTGGCAGCACGATGTTTAGCGCATGGAAGCCGGCGTTGTCTCCAGGGTGCGCATAGATGGTCCGCCCGCCAGGCGTGGCGACGAACCAGCCTTAGCCATACCGCGCGCCAGAGAGCTCACCGAAAGCATCCCCGGCGTCGGCATGAGGCGTGAACATCGCGCGCAGTGACTCCGCGGCGAGCAACCGCCCTGGCGTCATCAGCGCCGCGTCCCACCGCGCGAGGTCGCGCGCGGTGCACCAGATGTCGCCCGCCCCGATGCTCACGGTGTCCAGGTCGAAGGAGGGCAGCGGCTTCTCCCCCGCATACCCGAGCGCCCGCCGTTCCCGATGCGGTGCATGGTCGCCCACACCGCTCTCGGCCATGCCCAGCGGCTCGAAGATCGCGCGGCGCACGAAGTCGGCGTATTGCTCGCCGGTGACCTGTTCGACGATGTGCGCCACCAGCACGTATGCTGGACTGCTATACGACCACCCGCCGCCTGGCGCGAACTTGAGCGGAAATTGCTGAAAGACGCCGAGCAGCGCGTCCCTGGCGATCGGTTGATACAGGCTCAGCCCGGGGAAGTCCCGCCAGTGTCCGATGCCCGATGTGTGCGTCAGCAGGTGGTGCACCGTGATGCGTCGCCACGCCTCCGGACACTCCGGCAGCCAGCGACTCAGCGGCTCATGCACCGAGAGCGCGCCCCGTTCCTGGAACAACAGGATTGCCGCCGCCGCGAACTGCTTGCTCACCGAGGCGATTTGGAACAGCGTCTCCGGCGTGTTCGGGCGCGTGGTCCCACGATCCGCCAGCCCATAGCTCGCTTCGAGCAGCGTCTCGCCCGCGCGCCGTACCAACGCCGATCCGCGCCACCGGCCGCGCTGATGCTCGCTCGCGAGATACGCGTCAAGGTCCATCACCACACTCCTCGCCCGGGCCCCTTGGTCCCCACGCCACGGCGGCCGCACGCAAGCTCCCATCCACACAGCCAGGGGCACCGCGATTGTCGCACATCGCGGACGCCTCATTCGCGGGCTGGGATCGCGCTTTCGTAGAGAGCATCGTTCGCGATGGTCGCCTCCTCTGGGCGCGGGGCGCGCTGCCGGCCGCGCTCGCGCCAGTCGCGTGGCCTCCTCCCTTCGCGGTCGCGCAGGACCGTTTCGGGCGCGATTCGTGACGCCCACGCGACTTGCCGGGTAACGTTCCACGCACGTCCCGCCATGCTCGCCAGGCACGATTCCCTCGAACGCGGACCAACGGCCCCGTCGTGGCCGGACCTTCGCCCCGCTCGTCCGCCGCCCGCACGAGAAGCTCGGAGCTCGGGATGACGCGCGGAACTTCAATTCCGCATGCCCGCCATATCACCACGCTCGCCTATGGTCTCTGCCATGGTCACGCGTCGCGCTGGCGGCTCGCCGCCATGGCACTGACACGCGGAACGCATGCCCGCCAAACGCTCCCGCCCGCCCGATGTCGCCCCCATGATCACCCGCGCGCCGCGGCGCGCGCCAGAGCAGGCCCGCGCCCAGCCAGGCCACCAGCAGCGCGGCCACGGTCAGGGCCACACCGGGCCCCGTCCGCCACGCGCCGTAGCCCGTAAACGGCGGATCGGCGACCACCGAGCCGACGCCGCGCAGGGCGACCAGGCCCAGCGCCGACACGACCACCAGCCAGACCGCCGAAAAGACCCTCACCACGCGCGAAGCCGCCCAGCCCCCGACCCCCGCCAGCAGCGGCAGCGCACCGGCGGCGACCACGGCGTAGAACAGCGCGAGTGGAATCTGGTAGTAGAAGTTTTCGGTCG
>JANWHL010000175.1 GCA_025450405.1 Ktedonobacterales bacterium | reverse complement strand
GTGGTGGACAATACCGCCGCGTTGGCGCGCCTCGCCCTCGCGGAGGACGAGCGCCAGCGCCTGCGCGAACAGCTCTCTACCATCCTCGGCCACATCGCCGTGCTCCAGGAGGCCGACACGGGACGGGTCTCACCGACCGCGCACATCCTGCCGCTGGAGAATGTCATGGGCGCCGACCGCGCGCGGCCGAGCGATCCACCGGCCGAGTTGCTGGAGAACGCGCCCGCGGCCGAGGAGCAATACATTCGCGTGCGCGCGGTACTGGAAGAGAGCTGATCTCGCGCCAGTCGCCCCTCTGGGGGCCACTCATGCTCGTCCGCCACTGCGTTGGCCCTTCATGGCCGCGATTCCTCAAGGGATGATCCTCATGTCCGAACTCTGGCACCTCACGATCAGTGAAGCCTCCGAGCGGCTGCGCAGCCGCGCGCTTTCGGCGGTCGAGCTCACGCGCGCGCACCTCGACCGTATCCGCGACGTGGAGGACCGCGTGCGCGCGTTTGTCACCGTGACCGACGCGCTGGCGCTGGGCGCGGCCGAGACGATCGATCGACGGCGCGCCGAAGGGGCCGACCTTGGACCGCTGGCTGGCATCCCCATCGCACTCAAGGATGTCATCGCCACCAAGGGCATCCGCACGACGTGCTCATCGAAAATTCTGGAGCGGTTCGTTCCGCCCTACAACGCGACCGTCGTCGAGCGCCTCGAAGCCGCGGGAGTGGTCCTGCTCGGCAAGACCAATATGGACGAGTTCGCCATGGGATCGTCCACTGAGAACTCGGCCTTCTTCCCCACCCGCAATCCGTGGGACCTCGCGCGCGTCCCCGGCGGCAGCAGCGGCGGCTCCGCGGCGGCGGTGGCCGCGGGCGAGGCCATGGGCGCGCTCGGCTCCGACACGGGGGGCTCGGTGCGCCAACCCGGTGCCCTGACCAACACTGTGGCGCTCAAGCCGACGTATGGCCGGGTCTCGCGCTTCGGTCTGATCGCCTTCGCCTCTAGCCTGGACCAGATCGGCCCCTTCGCTCGGAACGCGCGCGACGCCGCCATGCTGCTGGGCGCGGTCGCCGGCTATGACCCGCTCGACTCGACCTCGATTCCCGAGCCCGTCCCGGACTACCTGGCGGCACTGACCGGCGACGTGAAGGGTCTGCGCATCGGCGTGCCGCGTGAGTATGCCGGCGAGGGCGTCGAGCCGGGGGTAGCCGCGGCCATCGAGCGGGCGACGCAAACTTTTCGCGCCCTGGGCGCCGAGATTGGGGAATGCTCACTCCCGCACACGCGCTACGGTGTCGCGGCCTATTACATCATCGCTCCCGCCGAGGCCAGCGCGAATCTGGCTCGCTATGATGGTGTCAAGTATGGCCTTTCGTTGGCCGAGGGCGACGATCCAGTGGCGGCCACCCGCGCGGCGGGCTTCGGCGCCGAGGTGAAGCGGCGTATCATGCTGGGCACGTACGCGCTTTCCGCCGGCTACTACGACGCCTACTACCTCCAGGCGGAGAAGGTGCGCACGCTCATCAAGGAGGACTTCGATCTCGCCTTCGAGCGCTTCGACCTCCTGCTCAGCCCAACTTCGCCCACCGTCGCGTTCGCAATCGGCGCCAAGATTGACGATCCCTACGCGATGTACCTGAACGATGTATTCACCATCCCGGCCAACCTGGCTGGCATCGCGGGAATCTCGATTCCGGCTGGCTTCAGCGAAGGTCTGCCCGTGGGCGCGCAATTACTGGCTCCGCGCTTCGGCGAGCCGACCATCCTGCGCGCCGCCGATGCCTTCCAGCGCGTCACCGACTTCCACCAGCACTGGCCGGCCGCGCTCACCGCGAAGAAGACGCGCCGACGCGGCTGATCCCCCTGGGAGACTACCTCCGAGCGGTCACCACCAGGCTCCGGAGGGCGTTCGGCGGACGCCAATTGTGGGCCGAGCTACCTGGCCCTTCACCCGGGTCACATCGGGTGCAACATCCATGCGCGCCGCGGCGTACAGAGGACATGAGCATCGCCGAACATGCTACCGACACCACCACCGCCGTGCAGCTTATGGTCGTCGAGGGGCAGGACCTGCCGCGCGGCGTCGCGTATATTGGGGCCGCCGCGCTGACGTCCATTGGGTGCGCGCCAGGTGACATCGTGCGCATCGATGGCCAGCGGGCCAGCGTCGCGCGCGCGCAGCCGCGGCCAGCGGCTCGCGCCCCCACGGGCGGGCTCGCCGCCGACGAGAATCAGGTCATCCAGATGGAGGGCTTAGTGCGCCAGAACGTGGGCGCCGCCCTGGGTGATCTGGTGACAGTCCGCCGCCTGCCCGCGGTCGCGGCCATTAGCGCCGCGCTGGTGCCAACGGCGGGACAACCCAACCTCAGCGAGGATGACCTCAGGCACGTCGCCCGCACGCTCAAGGGGCTGCCAGCGGTCGCCGGCGACCTGGTACGCGTGCCCGGGCTGGGAGTCGCCGCGCGCGAGTTCCAGGTGCTTGCCACCAATCCGGCCAGCGCCACGGTGCTGGAGGGAGGCACCAGCTTGCGCATCCAGGCCCCCGGCGCGGGCGCGTTGCCACGCGGCAGCCACATCACCTACGAGTATATCGGCGGGCTGGACCGCGAGTTACAGCACGTGCGCGAGCTGATCGAGCTGCCGCTCAAGCATCCCGAGGTCTTTGATCGCCTGGGCATCGACCCACCCAAGGGGGTGCTGCTCTACGGGCCGCCCGGCACCGGCAAGACGCTGATTGCGCGGGCGGTGGCGGCGGAGAGCAGCGCGCGCTTCTTCAGCATCAGTGGTCCCGAGATCATCGACAAGTTCTATGGCGAGAGCGAAGCCCACCTCCGCCGCGCCTTCACCGATGCCCAGCGCAACGCGCCCAGTGTGGTCTTCATTGACGAGGTGGACGCCATCGCCCCCAAGCGCGACGAGGTCTATGGCGAGGTCGAGAAGCGTGTCGTGGGTCAGTTGCTTACCCTCATGGACGGTCTCAGCGCTAGGGGGCAGGTGATCGTCATCGCGGCCACCAACCGGCCGGACGCACTCGACCCCGCGCTGCGGCGCCCGGGGCGCTTTGACCGCGAGATTGGCCTGCGCGCCCCCGACTCGCGCGGACGCCTCTCGATCCTGCGGATTCACAGTCGCGACATGCCGCTGGATGGCGACCTCGATCTGGAGGAGATCGCGCGGATCACGCCGGGCTTCGTCGGCGCCGATCTCTCGGCACTCTGCCGTGAGTCCGCCATGGCGGCGCTGCGGCGCACGTTCCCACGCGCCATCCTGACGGCGGGCAGTATCCCGACCGAGCAGCTGCTCGCCCTCACCGTCGCGATGAACGATTTTCGCGACGCGCTTCGCGGCATCGAGCCTTCGGCCACGCGCGAGGTGGCCGTGGAGACCAGTGGTACGTCGTGGGACGACATCGGCGGGTTGGAGGACGTCAAGCGCACGCTCGTGGAGTCCATTGAGTGGCCGCTGCGCTACCCGGACCTCTATGGGGCGATGGACCTCGACACCACGCGCGGCGTCCTGCTGAGCGGACCGCCAGGGACTGGCAAGACCCTGATCGCCCGTGCCCTGGCGACGGCCTGCCAGGCGAATTTCATCTCGGTCAAGGGCCCCGAGCTGCTTTCGCGCTGGGTGGGCGAGTCGGAACGGGGCGTGCGCGAGACCTTCCAGCGGGCGCGGCAGGTTGCGCCGTGTGTGCTCTTCCTCGACGAGATGGACGCCCTGGCCCCGGCGCGCGGCCACGGGCTTGACCCAGTTGGCGACCGGGTGATCGGGCAGCTGCTGACCGAGCTGGACGGCATCGAGGGACGGCGCGGAGTGGTGGTCGTCGGGGCGACCAATCGCCCCGAGCTGATCGATCCCGCCGTGCTGCGCTCTGGGCGCTTCGACCTGGTGCTGGAGCTGCCGCTGCCCGATCGCAAGGCGCGCGAGACGATCTTCGCCATCCACACGCGCCGTCGGCCGCTGGCCCCAGGGGTGACACCCGCTGGCCTGGCCAAGCGCACGGAAGCATTCAGCGGCGCCGACATCGAGGCGGTCTGCCGCCGCGCCGCCAACCTCGCGCTCTCGGATTGGCTGCGCGCCCGCGGCGCCGGCACGGCGGGCGCTGGCAGCCCCACCGCCGGCAAGCGCGACCTGCATGTGGATCAGCGGGCCTTCGACCGCGCTATTGCCGAGGCGCGAGGCGAGCACTAAGGAGCATCCGATGGGCGTCACCTACACGGACTCGCTCGACGGCGTGGACTGGGACGCGCTCCGCGCCACCCTCATCGCCGACGACTTCCACAATGGCCGCACGCCTGAGCAACTCCGCGCATCGTTCGCGCGCAGTGCGGGCGTGTGCCTCGCGCGCGACGGCGACCGCGTGATCGGTACCGCGCGCGTCCTCTCCGACGGTGTCTGCAATGCCTACGTGGTGGACGTCTGGACCCACAGCGACTATCGCGGTCATGGCGTCGGCAGCGCCATGATGCGCCAACTCCTGGAGCCACTCCAGGGGCAGCACGTCTATCTCTTCACCGACGATGCCGAGGAGTTCTATCTCAAGCTTGGGTTCACGCCCCGTGGCGTGGGCCTGGAAACCGTCGTCGGCAAGTGGCTGGTCAACGTGTCGCCCGGTGGCGCCGCATAGGCATCGAGCGCACAGCGGCGCTCATGGCGCGCGCCCGCGCGGCGCGAGCTGCGCGGGCGGTCCGGTTTCGGCTCGTGCCGGGCGGATATGGTAGTCGTCATGCGCGCGCGGTCGAGTAGGAGATGATCCGCTCGACCGCAATCTTGCCGTGGTCGTCCAGCAGCCAGGTCTGCGCGGAGGGAAACACCTTCGATCTGAAGACTTGGCCCTGAAGACTTGGACGGCGGTGGCGAACATCCCCGCCTACGCTGGTTTCCCGCTGATCGCCCCTGAACTACGATCGCGCGCCGGTGACTGCCTGGTCGTCTTGGGCCAAGGCTGGCATTGTGCCGGTGACCGCCGCGGCCGCCTCGGCCACACAGCGCGGACCCACCTCGACCTTGCCGTTGCGCACACGCGTCTGGAAGCATGGCTGCGCGAAGGTCGCTGGACCGTTCACGACGGCCCCATTCTCCAGCGCGAATTGCGAGCCGTGCCAGGGACAGGTCACGATGCCGTCGGCGATGGTGCCCTCGGAGAGCGGCCCACCGAGATGGGAGCAGACCTCGCCCATCGCGTAGATCTTTCCCGCTTGTTTGACCAGCAGCACCGGGACGCCGCTGGCATCCACCTTCCGCGGCTGGCCATCCGCGAGCTGAGCCTCATCCACCACGGGAGTGAAGTCTTCTGGCGCCTCTTCGGCGGCGTGGTCCACCCCCAGTCGCATGCCATACGTTAGTTCACCGCCGACATAGGCGGAGAAGACGGCGACCCCATACGCCAGGTACGAAAGCCGCCGGCCCCACGCGCGCGCGCCGGTGGCGCGCAGCACGGACGAAGCGCCGTAGATCCCCGCCGCCGTCAGATTCATCAGGCCATGCGCGATGCCCACGCGCCGCTGCCGATCCACGGTGTAGTGCCAGTCATTCAAGCCGCTGAGCGCCGCACCCAGCGCGCCCGCCAACCCGATCCCCTGCGCGACATCGGCGCCGACGCCATAGGTGCGTTCGCCCGTGGCCGCCTCCAGAACGTCGAGGATGAGCGAGACCGTCCACGCGCCCACGGGGACATCCGTCACCGCCGGGTGGAGCGGATGACCCAGCCAGGTCCCGCTGAGGAGGTTCTTCACCTGCTGTCCGGCGTCGCCGGTGGCGCCATAGGTGGCTTCGGTGGCCTTTTGGAGCCAGTCCGCCACGGGGTCCAGCCAGGTTTGCTGATCGATCAGATCCGTCACGGTGTCGTTTGCCATCGCTGCGATGCCCCCAGTTCGCTCCTTGGCGTCGCGCTCCGGCGAGTGCGCCGGGACCGCGTGCGCCTGATGGGTAGTGCGGCCGCCCGCCGCACCGCGGCCTTTGACCGCAAGGCGCGTACCCTGGATGCGCGGCGCTTGGTGGCAGTCAAACACGCTTACGGATAGCTGGCCGCGGAGGCTCCGTTGCCCGTCGCCCAGAGCACACCGCCGGTGGAGGTCGCGCCGTACGCCACGCTCGAGAGCGGCGCGGTGCCGAGCGATTGCCACGCGCTCGCCCCTGGCGAGAGCCGGTAGAGCGACGCGTCAGTCGGCGAAGGCCACGCGACGGCTGCCAACAACGCGCCATCGCTGGCGATGGCGAAGGGCGACCCTGGGGCAGTGATGTTCTGGCCGTTGGTGTTCGTGCCGGTGATGGTCAGGTTCGGCCGCTCGACCCAGGTCCCGCTCGCGTCGGCGCAGAAGAGATGCGGCGCCAAGCCGAGGCCGTCCACACCACAGAGGGCCAGACGCGGACTGCCCGCCCCCACAAGCACCGGCCCCCCAAACACCTCGACCACCTTCGGCGTGGTCTCGCGGCTCCAGGCATGCCCATCCGGCGAGGTCCAGATCTGGAGCGCGATGCTCACCCCGCCGCCAGGAGGTTCCTGTACCGCGGTGACGGCGCCGTTGCCGGGACTCACCCAGATCTGTCCGATGACCGGCAGCGTTCCGTCGCCGACCGGCTCCCAGGTGCGCATATGGTCGGACGAGACCCAGAGTTGCGAGCCCTTGTCGGACACTCCGGTGGCGTAGGTAACGCCGTGCCAGGTTGCCAGCATTGGTACATGTTGGAGGGGCGCGGGCAGGCGCTGCCAGCTCGCCCCGCCGTCATAGGTGACGAAGTCCGCCGCCTGGGCTGGATCGGGTGGCGCTCCAAGTGGAGCCCACGACATCCACATGATCGCCACCAGTGGATCGTTGCCGTCCGCCACGGGGATGCATCCGATCAGCACGTGGCCAACGGGCAGAACGACTTGCGCCCAGTGCGCTCCCCGGTCGCGCGTGGTCCAGGCGGCGGTGCTCGTATCTCCGGACTCGCGCGGCCAGGCGCAGGCGTATGCCGTATTGCCGTCCATGGAAGGTGGAGCGAACTGATAGTTCCAACGCGTCCCGAAACCCGCCGGCAGCGCGACCGACTGCCATGTCAGTGGCAGCGGTGGCGGAGTCGGGGCGGACGTCGGGGCGGACGTCGGAGAGGACGTGACCGAGGGGGTTCCGACGCCCGTTGGCGTGCCTGCGACTGGCCCAGTCGTGCCGCGACCGCCAAGGATCCCCCGCAGCACCAGGGCGAAGCCGGCTATCAGCAAGACCGCCGCGGCGACGCCCGCCAAACCGGTCCACGTCCGCCCGCGCACGCCGCCACGCGGGCCCGCGTGGCGATTGTCCGCGCCGTGTTCCTTCATGTTGCGCTCCATCTCGATGCGATTGCGAACACCGCGCCACAGCCGAGCATCCGGGGCGGCTGTGCGCTGTCCGCGTACCGTGCGCGCGACGGCCTCAAACGCCTCCAGCTGGCCCCGGCACGCGGCACAGCCGACCGCGTGCGTGCGCACGCGCGCCATTTCGCGGGCATCCAGGGCGTTATCCCGCCAGGCCGAGAGTGTCCGCGGCGTCAGCCCCAGCGCGCAGGGAGGCAAGGTGTCTGGCGTCATGATCGTGGTCCTGGCCAGATATCCGACGCGTCCGCGCGTTGGTAGCGTGCTTTGAATGTTACGCGCGCGCGCAGGAGCGCCATTTTGGCCGCGGCGGTCGAGATGCCGAGCGTCTGGCCCACTTCCACGCACGAGAGGCCATAGACCTCGCGCAGCACCAGGGCAGCCCGCTGTCGTGGGGCCAGGTCCAGCAGCGTCGCGCGCACCGCGTCGCGCTCAGCCAGCCGCCACGCCGGATCGCTCGACGCTGGGTCGATCATGTGTTCGAGGGAGGTCGCGCCGCCGAGTGCTCCCCTCCGCTGGCGCAGGTGGTTGAGGGCGAGGTTGCTCGCCACGCGGAAGAGCCACGCTCGAGGCTGGTTGTAGCCACGGATCTTGTCGAACGATCGCCACGCGCGGATGAACGTCTCCTGGCTGAGGTCGTAGGCCGCCGCCTCGTCACCGGTCATGCGCGCGAGGTAGCTGAATATGTCGCGCTCGTGGTAGTGGAAGAATGCCTCGAACTCGCCCAGGGACAGATCGCCCATCGCACCATGCGACGACGATGCGCCAGCGGGAGTCGGATGGTCATCGCCACGGCCGGCCAGCGCGAGCCGGCGCGCGGCGTCCTGTGGGCTCAGGGCGCCATGCGGATGGACTCGACGCGCGGCCCACCCTCGCCAGCGCGCCCGCCGCGCCGGTGTGTGACCGGAACGCGGATATGCGATCGCCATGTACCGTTCCCGCTTCTCGCAAGTCCTGATTGGCGGCATCATGCCCGCCGTGGCCGGTTCACTACTCCATCCACACGGCCCACCCAACAATAGTAACGCCCCACCCAACAATAGTAACGCCCCATCCGGACCAGTCCTCGTGACTTCGCTCCGCTCGTGGGACAAATGCTCAGGGAGAGACAGCGAAACCCTCCTGGCGGCCGCCAGAGTATGTTATCTTGCTGAGTACCGCACGGACACCTGTTCGAGGAGGACGCCGCATGGCCGACCGAGAGACGATCCATCTGACACTGGACGAAGCGCGCGGGCTCATGCTCGCCGCCCAGGGCCTGCTCGACCCGCCGCCGAGCGCACCCACGCTGGCCGACGCCCGCGCCATGGTCGAGCGTCTCGGCGTGCTCCAGGTGGACACCATCAGTGTGGTCGAACGCTCGCAATATCTCGTGCTTTGGAGCCGGCTCGGCGCCTACGACCGCACATACCTCGACGCCCTCGTCCACCCGGAGCGCGCGATCTTCGAGTACTGGAGCCACGCCGCCTCGCTGGTCCCGATGTCCGACTATCCGTATTACCGACCGCGGATGCTCAACGCCGCCGTGGGCATGTGGGGCGGCGACCGCGAGTGGCTCGCCGCCAACGCTGAGGTGCTGCGCCAGACGCTCGATGCCGTCCGCGTACGCGGCCCACTCACCTCGGCGGATTTCGAGCGACCCGATGACGGCCGCCGCGCCGAGGCATGGGATTGGTATGGACTGAAAGAAAGCCGGCGCGCGCTGCAGATTCTCTGGCTCCAGGGTGAGTTGATGGTCCACAGCCGGCGCGGCGGGCAGAAAGTCTACGATCTCCGCGAGCGTCTGCTTGCCGAGGTATTGGATGGCCAGGTTCCGGCGGATGACGCGCTGCCCGATGAGGATGCGCGGACGCGCCACTTCATCGGCCGCACCATCCGCGCGCTCGGTGTGCTCACGCCTTCCTGGCTCTGGGATTACTTCCGGATCACGCCGCGCCCAGCCATCACCCCGAACAAGCACACCGCCCGCGGCGCGCTCGATGCCGCCGTGGCAGTGGGCATGCTGCTGCCCGCCGTCATCGAGGGCATCGGTGCGCCGGCCTATCTCGACCCCACGCGCCTGCCTGACCTCGAACGGCTCCGCGCCGGACTCCGGCCCGGCCGGACCACGCTGCTCACGCCGTTCGACAGCCTGATCTGGCATCGGACACGCACCCGCGCGTTGTTTGGCTATGAGGTGGTCTTCGAAGCATACGTCCTCCCCGCGAAGCGCCGCTATGGCTACTACTGCCTCGCCATCCTCCACCAGGGCCGGCTCGTCGGCCGCCTGGACCCGCGAACCGATCGCGCGGCACGCCGCCTGGAGGTGCGCGCCGCGTATCTGGAGCCTGGCGTGGTCCTCGACGAGGCGCTGTTGGACGGCCTGGCGGGCGCGCTGGAGGACCTGGCGCGGTTCGTCGGCGCCGAGCGCGTCGCCATCGAGCGGGCGGAGCCGACCGCGCTGGCGCGCGGCCTCCGCACGCGGTTGCGGCGGCGTATCCGTCCGCAGGTGTGAGCCGGCCGGCGCGCATCCCGTTGCGCTGTAACGCCGCTGGACAATCGCGCCCGACCGAGCGACGTGACCGCTGGGCCGTCGTGACAAGGAGACGACCACCAAGGACTCAAGACCCGAGCGCTTCGATTACGACCAGGCGCTCAATTTGATATCATACGGCTGTGGGAGATGCCGGCCGAGCGCGTGTTGAGCTTGCCGGATTACGCGCTGTGGCCGCTCGCCGGACTCATGGCCGGCATGGACGTCGCAAAGACGATTACCACGGCCGAGCGTTTGGCCGAAGCGCCGCTACCTGGTCCCGAGCGCGGAGAGCTGTCCGCTCTTCTGATCGCCCTTGCCGGGGCGCGCTTCTCCGCTGATCGTCTACTGCGCGTGGTGAGGAGCACACAGGTGACCAATGAATTGCTGAGGGAAACTGGCTTTCATGAGTTCCTATTCGAGCTGCTGTATGACGGCGATAGGGACAAACCGCTGGCAGACGTCAAAGCGCGAGCTGAGGCTGAGGGCCAGGTCGAGGGTCGGATTGAGGGTCGGGTCGAGGGCATGCGCCAGGCCATCCAATTGGCCCTAACCGCTCGCTTTGGCGCGCTCGACGACGCGCTCACGGACGCGCTCGATCATGCCGACGATGCCACGCTCCATGGCCTCCTCACGCACATGGCCACCGACACCCTCGACCAGGTCAGGGAGCGACTGGGCCTGCCGAGTGCCGGCTGATGGGCGCACACGCCGACCCGGCGCTCGCGCGCATGCGAGTGCCGGTGCATTGGCCGGGTTACGCACGTGCGTCCGCGCGCTTGGGCGCCGCGAAGAACGCGCGTGACCAGGAGGCAAGCAGGGCGGACACGCCAAAGATCGCCAATGCGTTGACGACGTGGAACGCCTTGATCAAAGGGATGCCGGTCGAGTTGCCTACTTCGATCAGCGCTACCTGAAGCACGACCAGGCCGAAGAGCGCCCAGCTCGATCCCGCGACTCGTCCCGGCACGCGCGCGGCGAGCGCGAAGACGGCGCCGAGCAACGTCGCCAGCAACAAGAAGCTCCCGTTGATCGCGTGGGCTTCAATCGAAGTGACCCCGAACACATACAGGCCAGCCAGAAAGACCTGCGCGACGACGGCGGCGGCGATCAGCCAGTTCCAGACGGCATAGATGCGACGCACGATCAGTTTGCCCATGGTGTCTCTCCCGTGGATGGCAATGGCTCCGCCGCTCGTTGTGGCGCAGGCGAGCCACCGTCTTGGCGATATCATTGCCCGCGTCTTCCGTTCGATCCAAGCGTACTGGAGGAGCGTTACGCGGACGGTACCGCCAGCGCTACGAACCACGGGATTTCGCGCCATGGTCAAGATCGCCACGTGACGCCTGGGCAAGCGCTGGGGCCATGGATCGAGCTAGAGTGACCGATGCGCCGAACGCCTGGTTGATTGGAGGACGAGGTGAGGCAAGCGCTCGCGGGTGCCAGCGCAGCGGTTTGCGGTGGAGCGGCGAGGTGGGTGCGACGAGGTGGGCGAGCATTACGTGCCGCGCGTGGATGCAAAGCGCGGCATGACCTCGCGGGCGAAACGCTCCAGTTGGCTCGCGTCGGTGACCGCCCAGGGGAAATACAGCAGGATGTACTGGGCACCCGCCGCGACCAACGCCTCGATGCGCTCCGCCAGGCTGTCAGAAGTGGTGATCAAGCCGCTGTCAACGTACTCTTCGTGGACCGGAGAGGTAGCGGCACGTGCCTTCTCACGCTCGGCTTCCTTCTGGCTCTCGACCAGGTGGACGCCCTCCAGACTGGTGGAGCGAACAATACTGTCGTAGTCCCGACCCAGGGCCGCGCAGTGCTGGCGCAACACGTCGCACTTGTGGCGCACGGTGTCGGGGTCGTCGCCGATGTTGCAGCCGTCGCCGTATTGCGCGAC
>JANWHL010000174.1 GCA_025450405.1 Ktedonobacterales bacterium | reverse complement strand
CGGTGACAGGCGGGCTGGGGATCGCGGTGGCGACCAGCGATGGGGCGCCGGGATTCGCGGGGATGGCGGGCCGGAGGCGTCCCAGCCAGCGACGGACCATGGCGGGGACGCGCATGCGAGTCCTCCGGGGTGGATGCTCTCGGCGTGCGCCCCGAGCACATGCCGGTGACAGCGGGCCGGGCGCAGTATACCACGCCGCATGCCGGGCGATCAGGCGCGCGGTCATCCTGGGGCGACGGAGACCGGGTGAATGGCTGTCCTTCCCCGCGACAAGCGGCCGGGTGTTTGGTGGGCATCCGCGCTACGGTGTATCATGTAGAATCAGAGGCGACCCGGCCGTGTGGACCGGGGTCCTCCATCCCCATTCATCACCGAGGCTCACATGCGGACTCTGAACGAGCGGCATCGCGAGGCTCATAGCGAGACACACCCCGCCGCCGCGCACTTTCCATCCATCCCCTCTCGCGCGGCGTCCGGGACAGAGGAGACGATCCTTGAACCTTTGGGTTGCGATCGTCCTCATCGTGCTGTTCTTTGCCATCGGGGCGGGTGGCGCGTACTTCTTTCAGGAACGCGAGTTTACCCACAAGACGATGGAGATGCGGCTCAACGCTGAGGAGCGAATACGCGTGATCAAGGAGGAGGGCGAGGGGCGATTGCTGGAGTTGCAAGCCCAGCAGCGTCAGGCCCTCCGCGAAGCGAAAGACGAATCGGCGAGCATTCGCTCGACGATGGAGACGGAATATAAGGAGCGGCGTCAGGAGGTTCAGCGCAGCGAACGGCGAGTGCAGGAGAAAGAAGAGGCGTTCGACCGGAAGACCAGCGCGCTGGAGCGGCGCGAGCGGGCGCTGGGAGACCGCGAGCAAGAGCTGGCGGATCGCGCGATCCAGGTGGAGGAGTTGCGGCAGGCGCGGCTGGGCGAGCTGGAACGAGTGGGCAAGATGACCGCCGAGGAGGCGCGCGCGAATGTCGTCGCGGAGGTCATCGAGCAGGCGCGGCGCGACGCGGGCCGGCAGGCACGCGAAATCGAGCTGCAAGCGCGCGAGGAGGCTGAGGCCAAGGCGCGTGAGATCATCACGCTGGCGATCCAGCGCTGTGCCTCTGACCAGGTCTCGGACGTGACGGCGACGGTGGTGCCGCTGCCCAACGACGAGATGAAGGGGCGCATCATCGGACGCGTGGGCCGGAACATCCGCGCGCTGGAGAGCGCCACGGGCGTGGACGTGATCATCGACGACACACCCGAGGCGGTGATCCTCTCGGGGTTCGACCCGGTACGGCGCGAGATCGCGCGCATGGCGCTGACGCGCCTGATCATCAGCGGGAGAATCCAGCCGACGAGCATCGAGGAGACGGTGGCCCGGGCGCGGCAGGATGTGGAGAACGTGATCCGCGAGGAGGGCGAGCGCGCGTGCCTGGAGGCCAATGTGACGGGCTTCCAGCCGGAGCTGGTGAAGCTGCTCGGGCGCCTGCACTTCCGGACGAGCTACGGTCAGAATGTCCTCAACCACAGTATCGAGGTCTCAGTGCTGGCGGCCTCCATCGCCGCCGAGCTGGGCGCCGACGTGAATGTGTGCAAGGTGGCTGGTCTGCTTCACGACATGGGCAAGGCCATCGACCAGGAGGTGGAGGGGCCGCACGCGCTCATCAGCGGGGAGATCGCGCGGCGCTTCGGCAAGTCGCCGAAGATCATCCACGCGATGGTCGCACACCACGCCACCGAGGCGGAGCCGCAATCGCTGGAGGCGGCGATCGTGCAGGCGGCGGACGCCATCTCGGCGGCGCGGCCCGGTGCTCGGCGTGAGACGGTGGAGCTCTATATCAAGCGCCTGGAGGCGCTGGAGCGCATCGCCAATTCGTTCCAGGGCGTGGAGCGCTCGTTCGCCATTCAGGCGGGACGCGAGGTGCGGATCCTCGTGAAACCGGAGGAGGTGGACGAGCTGAGCGCGCAGCATCTGGCACGCGAAGTGGCACGCGAGATCGAGAAGAACGTGGATTATCCAGGACAGATCAAGATCTGTGTGGTGCGCGAGACGCGCTCGGTGGAGTATGCCCGGTGAGTGATACCAACCTGGGAGTGGCTGGGGGAGATACCACGTCGCACGTGGACCGTCTCCCCCGGCGGATCGATCTGCACACGCACTCGACGGCGTCCGACGGTCTCTACACCCCGGCGGAGCTGGTGCGGATGGCGAGCACGGCGGGTTTGGACCTGATCGCGCTCACCGACCACGACAGTACGGCCGGAATCGACGAGGCGCACGCGACGGGCGCCGGGCTGGGCGTGTCCGTGGTGGCGGGGATTGAGATCAACACGGATCTGCCCTCGGGTGGGGTGGCCCACGTGCTGGGCTATCATCTGGACTGGCGGCACGACGCGTTTCAGGGAGCACTTGAGGAGCTGCGCGCCGCCCGCGAGCGCCGGGCGATCCGGATGGTGGAGAAGTTGAACCAGGTGGGGCTCGACATCACCTGGGCGCGTGTCCGCGCGCTGGCACAGGGGGCGGTGGGCCGGCCGCATATCGCGCAGGCATTGATCGAGAAGGGCCGCGCGACGAGCGTGAGCGACGCCTTCGATCGGTGGCTGAGCAAGGGGCGGCCGGGCTTCGTGCCGCGCGTCAGAGTGCTGCCCGAGGACGCTGTCCGGCTCATCCGGGGCGCGCGGGGGGTGCCGTCGCTGGCACATCCAGCGTACATCCAGACGCTGGAGGATGACCTGCTGCCGCGGCTGGTGGCGGCGGGTCTGCTAGGTCTGGAGACGTACTACGGGGAGTATCCGCCGGAGACGGTGGAGCGGCTGAAGGGGCTGGCGGACCGCCATGGGCTGATCCCGACGGGGGGGAGCGACTACCACGGGCCGGGGCTGCACCCGACGCCGCTGGGTGGGCGATTTGTGCCGCCGGAGGTGGCGGAGCGGCTGGGCCAGGCGGCGGAGGAGCTGCGGCAGGCCCCGGCGCCGGGTTTCGCGTTGGAACTGCCGGAGGAGGAGTAAAGAGAATCGAGAACCAACGAGAACGAGCATCAGGAGGGTTGTTCCGATGATGAGTAATCTTGCCATTCGAGACGCACGTGACGACGAGCGGGACGCGATCCGAGCCCTGACGTTGGCCGCCTATGCGGACTACGCGGCGCAGCCCTTCTGGCAGGGGTTCCGGCGGACCCTGCTGGCCACGCTCGACGCGCAGGGGGTGCCCATAGAGCGCATCGTCGCCGAGCGCGCGGGCCGGCTCGTGGGGAGCGTCTGGCTCTATCCGCCGCGGGCCCAGGCCTATGTGCATGGCCCCGTGAGCGCCAGCTGGCCGGAGGTGCGCCTCATGGCCGTCGCGCCCGACGCGCGTGGGCAAGGCATCGGCGCCGCGCTCTTGCGGGAGTGCGAGCGGCGCGCCCGCCTCGGCGGGGCCACAACACTGGGGCTGCACACCCATGACGCGATGCGGGCCGCGATACGTCTGTATGAGCGCGCTGGATTCGTGCGCGCCCCCGAGCTCGACTTCCAGCCGCCCTCCGGTGTGCTCGTGAAAGGCTATCTCCTCCTCCTCGGCGATGACCGAGGTGACGCGCCAGGTGGCGGTGATGCCCGCGAGTCCGAAGCGGCGGAAGCGCCGAGACGGGCTGCCGCCGACGGGGACAGCAGCCGAGGTGGGCCAACGGAGCAGCAGTGAGCGCTTCATGGGGGCGGGTGATGGCCGGCTTCCGTCTGCCGCGCCCGCCCATCTTCGTCCGCTCGGCATTCGAGACGCGGGTGCCCCCTCCCTCGGCACCATGCCCACAGTGGGGGCCCCCACCCCGTTGCGACGGGAGCGGGGAGTCAGGCGCCCAGCACGAGTGGTGAATGGCGGGCGGATCGATAGGCGAGCAGGCGCCGTGAACGGCGCGGGGAATCACACCAAATCGTGATGAGCCGTGGTGGGGACACTGGTGAATGCAACCGCTCCGGGCGTCCACCGGACGCCCCTCCACAGCCCGCGTCTACGAAGCCCCTCCCGCGGGGGATTACCCAGAAGAGGTGTCAGTCGATCTGGGCACGCTGGAGGCGCCCGCTGTAATCGACATAGATGGCCTTCCACTCGGTGAAGAATTCGAGGGCGCCAAGGCCGGCTTCGCGGTGGCCGTTGCCGGTGCCGCGGGTGCCGCCGAAGGGCAGCTGGATCTCGGCGCCGGTGGTGCCGGCATTGATATAGAGGATGCCGGTGGTGACGTCGCGCTTGGCGACTTCGACGGCGTTGGCGTTGCTGGTGAAGAGGGAGCTGGAGAGGCCGTAGGGGGTATCGTTGTTGACGGCGATGGCCTCCTCGAGTGACCCCACCTCGATGACGGAGAGGACGGGGCCGAAGATCTCTTCCTGGGCCACGCGCATGTGGGGGCGGACGTCGGTGAGGATGGTGGGGCGGTAGAAGTTGCCGTGGGCGAGTTCGCCCTCGCGGGCGGGCTCGCCGCCGGTGAGGATGCGCGCGCCGTCGTGGCGGGCGATGTCCATGTAGCTGTGGACGCGCTCGAGCTGGCCGGCGCTCACCAGGGGTCCCATTTGGGTCTCGGGCGCGAGGCCGTTGCCCAGGCGCAGGGCCTCGGCGCGGGCGACGAGGCGGCGCTCCAGCTCGGTACGGGCGCCGCTCTGGACGATCACGCGGCTGCAGGCGGTGCAGCGCTGGCCGGTGGTGCCAAAGGCGCTCCAGAGGATGCCCTCGACGGCGAGGTCGAGGTCAGCGTCGTCCATCACCATGACGGCGTTCTTGCCGCCGAGCTCCAGGGTGACGCGCTTGAGGCGCTGGGCGGCTTCGACATTGACCCGGCGGCCGACTTCGTTGGAGCCGGTGAACGAGATGGCGGCGACGTCTGGGTGGCGGGTGAGGGGCAAGCCGACATCCTCGCCGCCGCCGCAGATCAGGTTGAGGACACCAGGAGGCAGGCCAGCCTCCGCGAAGACCTCCACGAGCTTGACGGCCGACAGCGGAGTGTCGGTGGCGGGCTTGAGGACGATGGTGTTGCCCGCGATGAGCGCGGCCATGGTCTTCCAGCTGGGGATGGCGACGGGGAAGTTCCAGGGGGTAATGCAAGCGATGACGCCGACGGGGTCGCGGACGGCCATGGCGGCTTTGTTGGGCAGCTCGGCGGGGACGATGTAGCCGAAGAGGCGGCGGCCCTCGCCGGCCATGTAATAGGCCATGTCGATGCCTTCCTGGACATCTCCACGGGTTTCGAGCAGGACTTTGCCCATTTCCTGGGTCATGAGGCGGGCGATCTCTTCTTTGCGCTGGGTGAGGATCTCGCCGACACGGTAGAGGATCTCGCCGCGGCGAGGGGCGGGGGTGAGGCGCCACGCGGGGAAGGCGGCTTTGGCAGCGGCCACGGCGCGTTCGACATCGGCCTGCCCGGAGCGCGGGAAGTGGCCGATGAGCTCGCCGTTGGCCGGGTTGCGGTTCTCGCCGGTGGCGTCGCTGGCGGCGGCCACCCACGCGCCGGCGATGTAGTTGCGATAGGTGGGGGTTTCGGGCATGGTGCGGCTCCTTGGCGTGGATGTGGTGGATGTGGTAGGCGGGTCAACGTGACGAGCACGCCACAGTATATGGGCTGGGGGGCAGTGGGTGCGCGGGCGCGCCGCGAGCCGAAATTACCCCTCGCTCACGCGCCATGCGGCGGGTGGGCGACCCACATGGCGCTTGAACGCGCGATTGAAGGCGGCCTCGGAGGCATAGCCAACGCGCGCGGCCACGGCGTAGATGCCCAGGTTGGTCTGGCGGAGGAGTTGCTCCGCGAGCTGCATGCGCCAGCGCGTGAGGTAGCGCATCGGCGGCTCGCCAATCAGCTCGGTGAAGCGGTCGGCGAGGGTCGAGCGCGAGACGGCGGCGGCGTGCGCGAGGTCGTCCACGGTCCAATCGCGGTCGGGGCTCGTGTGGATCAGTTGGAGCGCGTGGCCCACGATGGGGTCCTTGACGCCCGCGAGCCACCCGCGCTGGGTGCTGGGGAGCTCCAGCATGTAGCGGCGCAACACCTCCACGAAGAGCATCTCCGCCAGGCGCGCCAGCATGACGGCACTGCCGGGGCCGGGACCGTGCGCCTCGGCGACGGTATGCCGTAGGGTTGTCTCGAGCCACGCACCTGGGCGGATGGCCACGACGCGTGGAGTCGGGCTGGCCGTGCCGTGGTGGGCGTGCGCATTGGCATGCGGGTGCGCGCCGTTGGACGCCGCGGGAGCGATCTGATCGCGATTGCTGACCACAAGCACCTCAGGCAGGGTGCCCATGAGTGGGTTGAACTGCTGGTCGCAATAGAGAAACCCGCAGATGAAGCGCGTAACCGAGCCGGGACCGGTGGTGACGACGGATGGGATACCCTCGCCAGCGGTGGAGGGCAGGAACGCGCTCATGGGTTGCGGGGTGGTCCGCTGGTCGGTGCTCAGCACGTGGGGAGCGCCGTGGGGAAGGATGACGACATCGCCGGTTTCCAACCGGGCGGGTTCGTGGCCGTCCAGGGTGACCATGCACTCGCCCTCGACCAGGACGTGGAAGAGGGTCATGCTCTCCGTCGGCAAGCCGAGGAAGCGGGCGAGGTCAGCCGCGGGGGGCGACTGGAAAGACCACGGCGAGGCGAGGCTGGCCGTGAAGAAGACGGCACCGGAGAGGCGGACGACGCGCAGGGTGTCGGAGAGGACATCCACGTTCCGCCCTCCTTCTGAAGCCGGACGCGTACGAGACATTCCAGCGTTTCAGTCAAGACGCTCCGCGCTCCGGTCATTGTTTGGCGCGGGCAATCCAGATACACTGATCTCGGCTCACCTGATTATAGCAGCGTACACATAGCGGCGTGGGCCGGTGCCCGCCGCGACGGCGGGTCCGCGCGAGGAGGGAGTATGGACGAGACGACGACGTCAGAGGCGTCGATGCCGCGGGCTGACGCGGTGTTGGAGATGCTCGGGCTCTTAGAGGAGGGCGATGGGACAACCTGCGCGCTGCTCACTCCAGCGATCAGGGCGAAGCTGCGAGAGCTGCGCGGCGGGCAGGTGCTCGAGGTGCGGGTGGACGCTCCGGAGGCACGGGAAGACATCGCGTCGTGGTGCCGCATCTCGGGGCACGAGCTGGTGGCGTTCGACGAGGGGACGCCCGGCATGCTGCGCGCCTACGTGCGCAAGAAGCCCGACTGACGCGTATCCACGGGAGCCGCGAGCAACCAGCACCAGGGGTGGGGACGTTACGGAGTCGCTTTCAGAGTGGGAGGAGGCATCCATGAACACGCTGACCGTACACTGCACGCATGGCCGGGAAGACGCGGAGCGCGCCACGCTCGCTTTCGTCATGGCCAATGTCGCGGCCTCAGCCGACCAGGATGTGGTGATGCTGCTCACAATTGACGGGGTGTGGCTGGCGACCCAGGGATATGCGGACGACATCAAAAAGGAGGGGTTTCAGCCGCTGAAGGAGGTTATCGCGTCGTTGCTCGCGAACGGCGGGCGGATCTGGGCGTGTGGTGCGTGCACGAAGCCACGCGGCATCACGGAGGGGGACCTGATCGGGGGCGCGCGGGTGGTCACGGCGGCGAACGTCGTGGAGCGGCTGGCGTCCGGCGGGGCATCGCTCAGCTTCTGAGGGCGGGCGGCCAATGGTGATGCGGGTGAAAACGCCGGCGGCCATGGGCGCGCGCGGCGGAAGGGCGGGCATGCGGAATTGAAGTTCCGGACGTAATCATGGGCTTAGGGCGGGGCGTGGTAGGCTGGGACGCCGCGGGGATATCACCCCTCGCCCGGCGGCTGGTGGGGCTCAACGGTGAAGCTGTGGATGCGTATCTCCACCGCGACGCTCACCGCCGTGCTGGTGAACGTGCGCCAGCGGAGGGCGCCGTCGCGGGCATCGAGCGCGTAGACGCAGCCATCGCTCGCGCCGACGTAGACGGTGTCGCCCGCCGCGACGGGTGTGGAGAGCATGCGGCCCGCGGTCTGGTGGCGCCAGAGGGGCGTGCCCTCTGCCTCGGCAAGCGCGTGGAGCGTGCCATCGCCGGTGCCGGCGTAGACGCAGACGCGGTCGCTGGCCACGACAGGGGCCGTGGGGGCGGCTGAGGCATCATTGGTTGCGAGCGCACGGCGCCAGAGGAGGGTGCCGTCCGCGGCACGGAGGGCATAAAGCGCGGCTTCGCCGCGGTGGACGTACGACGCAAAGTCCATGGGGTCGGGGCCGTGTTCGAGCCAGGACCGGGTCAGCGTGCCGTAGACCACGTCACCGGCGACTACTGGTGCGGAGCTGAGAAAGTCCTCAGGGGGGAAGGCGTGGTGCCAGAGCGGCGCGCCGGTGCCCGCGTCGAGGGCGTGGCAGCCTCGGTGGGCGCAGATGTAGACGCGGCCATCCGTCACGTCGAGCGCGTGCGCGGTGGACTCGGGGATGGGCGCGCTCCAGCGGTGGGTCCCTGTGCGGGCGTCGAGCGCCAGGACGGCGGGCGCCTCCGGCTGGTTGACGGCGGCGGAACAATACAGCACACCGTCCGCGACGGCGGGTCGGTCGAAGAGGATCGGGCCGGCGTCGTATTCCCAGAGGAGCGCGCCAGCGGAGGCGGCCAGGGCAAGCACGTGGCCCTCGGCGGTGCTGGCGTAGACGACGCCAGCGGCGACTGTGGG
>JANWHL010000173.1 GCA_025450405.1 Ktedonobacterales bacterium | reverse complement strand
TTTGCCGAGGCGGATGCGGTGGTGCTGCCCTATCACCGCTCATCGGCGAGCGGTCCGCTGCAGATCGCCATGAGCCACGGGCTGCCTGTCGTCGTGACGCGGGTGGGCGGCCTCACCGAAGCCGTTGAGGGATACGACGGCGCGATCCTCGTGCCACCCCATGATCCGGATGCGTTGCGGTCCGCGCTGTTGCGGGTGGCCGGCCGGCGTGGCGAACGCTACCCTGATCCGCATTCATGGGACACCTCCGTCGCACGGTTGGGCGCACTCTGGCGCCAGCTCTTGGATGGTGCCACCCTGGAGGCCGGGAACGCGGAGCGGGGCCGCGAGCACGGCCCCCAATCAGGGGGACTGAGCACCCTACCAGTCGCACCGGGCGAAAGGTCATAGCGAACCATGCCAGTGCTGATGCTGTACGTGCGCGACCTGCCCAAGAGCGCGATGGTCGCGCGTGGCCACGTGATGAGCACGCCGCCGATGTGGCGACGGCACAGCGGCAAGCCGACACGAGCCGTCTCATGAGATCTTCAGTTGATCGTCTCCACGGGAGAACACATGCTCACCCTGGCCGTAAACACAGGGCGGCACACTCTCGCCGTAAACATAAGGCGGCCCCCTCCGGCCGTAAACATAAGGCGGCTCAACCCCGGCAAAGGAGCACCAGTTCCGTGTCGACGGTTCGTCTAGACAAGAGGCCGAAGCGCGCCACAGCCCGCGGGCAACGCGCGACTGTGCGTGGTAAGACAGGCGTAAACTCCAGAAATGCCTCGTGGCAATGGGGATGGTTTCCGTGGCTGAGCCTCAGTGGTGCCGGTGGACTGCTGGTACTCGCGCTGGCGGATGCCGCCGGTCGCGCGGGCGCGGCCTGGGCCGATGCGTTGTTTTGGACGGGCTTGTTGATCGTCGTCGCGCCACTCGCGTTTCGTCTGCTGCTGCCCTCGCCCGCACGTGGTGAGCGCGTTGCCCTGCTCGTGTTGCTGGGCATCCTGCTGTATGCGGTCAGGTACCTGCAGTATCCGTTGGGCTTCGCGTTCAATGACGAATTCCTGCAAGACCGGACACTTCAGGACATCATCGCGACCAATCACCTGTTCAGCCCCAATCCCCTGCTGCCGATTAGTCCCTCCTATCCCGGACTGGAATTGGTCACCGATGCCCTCAGCAGCACGACGGGGCTGAGCGCGTTTCATGCGGCGCTGCTCGTCATCGGCGTTGGTCGGATCGTGATCATGCTGGGCTTATTTCTGCTGTTCGAACGTATCAGCGGCTCGATGTACGTGGCCACCTGTGCGGCGCTTGCCTATACCGGCAATCAGTTGTTCTTGCTGTTTGACACCCAGTTCGCGTATGAGTCGCTGGCGATTCCGCTCGCCATTGCCGCGCTCGCGACGCTGGTCACAGCGCTTGGGCAAGAGCGACCGCGTCGCGCGCTGGTGGGGATAGCGTCCTGCCTGCTGATCGCGATCGTCATCACCCACCATGTCACCTCCTTCCTGGTCGTGACGTTTCTGCTGCTCTGGAGTCTGAGTTGGCGTGTGTTGCGTCCGCAGGGTCGTCGCCGCGACTGGCTCCTGCCTGGCCTAGCTGGTCTCGGCATGGGGCTGGCGGCGATCGGATGGTTGTTCATCTCTGGTGCCGCGACAACGGGCTACCTTACGCTGTTCCTGACCAACTACTGGAGCGACATCTCCAGATTGGTCGCCGGCCACGGTGCGCTCCGTCCGCTTTTTCTCCATCAAGGGCCCACTGGAACCCCCGCGTGGGAGCGCGTCCTCTCGCTGGTCGCGGCCGCGCTGGCTCTTGCCGGCCAGGGTGTCGGCCTGTGGGCAATCTGGCGGCATTGGCGCCGCGCGCCTCTGGGCGTGGCACTCGGCCTCGCCTCTCTGCTGTACCCAATCAGTCTGGCTCTGCGCTTCATGCCGTCTGGCCTGTACACGGCGGGCCGTCTCACCGGGTATGCGTTTGTCCCGCTCGCCTATGTGCTCGCCATGAGCATTCAGCCGGCGCGCGCGTTCCTTCGCGCATACGGCCGCCGCCACGCCGTCTTGCGGCCCATCCAGACGCGCCCCCGTGCCGCCGTGCTCACCACGATGGTGATGGTGCTCTTCTGCGGTGGCATTGTGTTGGACGCCGGACAAACGTGGAAGCAAACACCTGGACCCTACCTGCTCGCCGCCGATGCGCGCTCGATTACCCCGGAGGGCATCGACGCGGCCGCGTGGATGCTCAACGAGCTGGGGCCGGGTCACCGACTCGCAACCGACCGCACAAACCAGGTGCTCATGGGCGCGTACGGGCGGCAGCAGGTCGTGACGGATCGCAGCGCCAACCTTGACGTCTCCCCCATCTTCACCGCGCCCCACCTGGGACCGCCAGAGCGGGCGCTGCTCGCGCGTGGCCGGGTGCGCTACCTCGTCGTCGACGACCGGCTCGCCGCGGGCCTGCCAGAGCTCGGCTGGAACTTCGATGGCATCGAACCGGGGGCCTTACAGCATACGCGGCCCGTGTCGCGCGGTGCCCTGGACAAATTTGCGGTCATGCCGGGCGTGAATCGCGTCTATGACAGTGGCAATATCGCCATCTATGATGTGGGAGTGCTCGATGGGACGTCATGAGGCGCGCGATCTGGCGCTCGTCGTCGCAACCGTGCTCATCCAGGGCTTCCTGGCTGTGCGCGGGATGCAGGTGCCCGTGCTGACGCTGGTGCTCGCGACGCTGGTGGTGCTCGTCCTCCCTGGCTACGCGCTGGTCGCCGCGCTGGGCGACTCGGCCCCGCGTGACTTCGCCCTGCGCGCGATGCTCGTCCTGGGTACGAGCATCGCCGTCGCCGCTCTTGGCGGTCTCGCACTCAATCTCCTGCCGTTCGGCTATAACGCCACGAGCTGGACACTCGTGTTAGGAGTCGTGACGCTCACGACATGCGCCGTGGCATACGTGCGGCGTGGTCCACGGCGGTCAGGAGGACGCGAGGCATTCACCGAGAGGGCCAGGCTGCCGGTTCGCGCACTGGCGGTGGTCACCCTCGCGGGTGCCGTGCTGGTAGGAGCGGTTGTGCTCTCAACGGTGAGCGCGCGGCGGCAACAGCAAAACGAGCAGGTGGTGGCGTTGTCGCTACGGCCTACGGGAAGCGGCGGTCTCCAGCGGTTAGAGCTGGAGATTGACAACCACACCGGGGCCAGTGCCTCCTATCGGCTCGTGATAGACGTCAGCGGCAAACCGACACACACCTGGTCGATGATCGCCGTTCCGGCGCAAACGTCATGGCGTACCACCTTCGCCATGCCAGTCGCGTCGGGGGCGCATACGATCCCGGTCCAGGCGATTCTGTACCAGGCATCATCACCGACAGTCAGCTACCGGGACGTCATCGTATGGGTCTAGCGCGGTTGCTGGGTCTAGCGCGGTTGGGGACGACCGTCGGGAGCGGTCTCGAGGACCTCAGAAGGTGGAGGCTGTCGGAGACCATTGCTCGACTCATCCGCCAGTCATTGCTGCGGAATAGCCTGTCCATCCTGGCGACGACCGCGGTGACCGCGGGGATCGGGTATGTCTACTGGATCATTGCCGCGCACCTGTACGCGACGGCGTCAATCGGACTCGCAGCCGCGCTGCTGCAGGCGATGACGCTGGCCTCACTCGTCTCGAATATTGGGGGCGGATCGACGCTCATGCGGGCGCTGCCGCGGGCGAAACGCCAGGGTGATTGGCTGGCCGCGGTCAACGCGGTGCTCTACTCAGGCGCGGGATTTGGCATGCTCGCGGGCTGCGTGCTCGTCGCGGCCTTGCCGCTCCTGTCACACCAGTTCGCCGTCGTGCGCACCGATGCGAGGGTCGCGACCGCTGTGGTGCTCGGGGTCCCATTGCTCACGCTCTCGACCCTGCTGGACGTGACCTTCGTGGCCGAGCGCGTGGCGCACTCGATGCTGGTCCGCAACGTCGTCTTTGCGATCTCGAAGATTCCCTTGCTGATCCTCCCGGCGTTGGCGGGGCATGCGAGCGTGCTCGCGTTGCTCCTGTCGTGGGATGTCGCAACGGCGGTCAGTGTCCTCGTTGGCGCCCTCCTGCTGCTTCCGCGGCATGGACGGCGATACGGACTGACGGTGAAGGGTGTCCGCCAACAGCTCACCGGGCAGAGCTTCGCGCTGGTCGGGCACCACTTGATCAATGTCGGCGCCGCCGCCCCGGCCTATATTCTGCCGGTGCTCGTCGCCGCGCGCCTCTCCCCGACGGCCAACGCCTACTACTACACCTCCGCGATGGTCGGCAGCGTGTTCTTTATGGTGTCGCCCGCCGTCGCCATGGCGCTCTTCGCGGAAGGCTCGCATTCGTCGGAGTCTTTGCGTCGCGGCGCGCGGTCCAGCATGATTATCATCGCCAGTTTCCTGGGCCCGGCAATTCTCGGTGTGGTGCTGGGGGGCCGGCTGATTCTCTCGGTCTTTGGACCGGAGTATGCCCGTCATGGGCTCCCGTTGCTGATCATCCTCGTCGTGTCGGCGGTTCCCGATGCGGTGAATAGCGTGTACATCTCGATCCTTCGTGTGCGCCTCCGCCTCCGCGTCGCGGCGACGCTGAATGTCGGGATGGCGGTCATCGCGGTGGCCTTGAGCTGGTACTTGCTGCCGCGGCTTGGAATCGCCGGAGCGGGGTGGGCATGGCTGCTGGCGAATCTCGGGGGCACCGGCGCCATCGCGGGCTTCTCCATTTGGGGCAGGTTGCCACACGGTCGGCGTCGGCCACGACCTGATCCACAGCGTGAGCCTCCACAGCGTGAGCCTCCACAGCGCGAGCCTCCACACCGTGAGCCTCCACAACGCGATCCCAACGCTGGCAGCGAACCGTGGCAATCGGCGCGTGCGGCGAGTATCTCTCAGTCGGTGTCAGAGACAGAATAGGACAGATCCATGCGCGTCCTGATGGTGAATCAATTCTATCCACCCCATATTGGAGGCGCCCAACGGCACATTCAACTGCTGGCGCATGCGCTCGTCGAGCGCGGCTATGATGTGGCCGTCGTGGCTCAGCGGCTTGCCGGTCGCCCCGAGGTTGAGGACGAAGATGGCGTCCGCATCTATCGTCTCGCGGGCTGGAACAGCGTTGTCGCGCGCGCGTTCGCCAATCCGGCGAGTCCCATTCATCCCCCGGTCCGTGATCCAGGATTCGCGGCCGGGTTAGAGCGCGTGCTGGAGCGCGAACGGCCCGATATTGTCCATGCGCATGGCTGGGCCGTGTACTCTTTCATGGGGCTGAAGAAGAAGAGCTCGGCGAAACTGCTGATGATGCTGCATGACTATGGACTGGCCTGCCCTACGACGCACTATGTCCATCATGATGGTCATCATGGCCAGGCGTGTAGCGGGCCGCGGCTCGCAAAGTGCGTGGCGTGCGCGCGCCATGAGGTGGGACTCGCGAAGAGTCTCGCGCTGACGGGCGGACTGGCTCTCAGCAGTCGTACACACGCGCTCGTGGACTATTATCTGGCCGGGAGTTCGGCGGTCCGCGATGCCGCGATTGTCGGAGCGCATATCCCTGAGGACAAAATCGAGGTGATCCCCTATTTTGTGCCCGACGACATCGCGGACGCCGCGGTGGGAGCGGAGCGCCCAGCATTTGTGCCGCCGGACGCCGCGGGCTATGTGCAGTTCGTCGGCCGCTTCGGCGCCAACACCTTTAAGGGCTTCGATGTCCTGCTTGACGCCTACACCGGGCTGCGCGACGCGCCGCCGCTCGTCGCACTGCTGGCGACGCACGGGGAGCCAGCGCCCGCGGTACCCGCTGGAGTGACGGTGGTGCG
>JANWHL010000172.1 GCA_025450405.1 Ktedonobacterales bacterium | reverse complement strand
CCACGCCCCCACGCGCGCCGCGCATCTGGCCCGTGGCTGACGAGTACGACGATGGCCGAGTCGCGCGCGGGAACAAAGCCGCCCCAGTTGGTGTAGCCGCCTGTGCCGCCATTGTGCCAGTAGAGCCGCTCTGGGTTGCCCTCACCCTGGCTATCGCCCAGCGGCTGGATGATCTAGGCCATGCCAATCTGGCCGACCGGCGCGGCCTCCGCCCGCACTTGATGCGCCAGCCCGAGGGCCTCACCCAGCGGCACGGGGTCCGTGGAGCGCTCGGCGGCGAGGATGGCGGCGAGGAAGGTCAGTATGTCCGCAGCCGACCGCCAGTATCCCGATCACCATCCCGATCCGTGGATACGCCTCGACGGACGCCTCTGACGCCGTGTCCATCCGCGTGCGTAGCGCGCGCGACACCTCGCCGGCCATTGCGATGACTCCTCTCCCCCATCCCGCCTTACAATCTTTATGGTAGCGCGGCAGCGCGCGCGCTACCATTCGACCACCAGCCTTTGATCCAGTGAGGCCCCCCACATGATCCAGCACGCCCCAACCGCGGATGTCCCCACCGTTGCCACCGCTGAGCACCTGCGACCTGTCGCCACGGCTATCGGGCTGGCCAGCGTCGCCATCGGCGCCGCCCCCATCCTGGCGCCGAGCCTTTGCGCCCGCGCCTTCGGCTTTCCCACACCGACTCCCGCCGTCGCCTCCGTCATGCGCTCGCTCGGCGCGCGCGACGTCGTGTTGGGCATGGGACTGTGGTCCGCCGCCACCCACGGCGGCAAGTACGCCCCGTGGCTGCTGGCGCGGGCACTCTCCGACGCGGGTGATGTGCTCTCCATCGGCCTCGCCGCGGGCGAGGGCGTGCGCAACCCGCGGTTCCTCGCCCTGGGCGTGCTCGCGGTGGGAGCCACCGTCACCGAGGCGTTGCTGTACCGCGCCGCCAGGCGCGGCGCGTAATCGCGAACAGGGGGTGACCATGTCGCTGGCAAGCTACCTCCACGCGGCGCCGAAGGCCGAGCTCCACGTGCACCTGGAGGGCTCGATTCTGCCCGCGACGCTACTGGAGCTGGCGCGGCGCAACGACGTGTCCCTACCCGCCGACACCGTCGAGGGGCTGCGCGACTGGTTCTCCTATCGCGATTTCAGCCACTTCATCGAGATCTACGTGGCCATTACGCGGTGCCTGCGCACCGCCCAGGATTATGAGGACATCGTCTACGAGTTCGGCGCCACGATGGCCCGCCAGCACGTCCGCTACGCCGAAGTCACCTTCTCGCCGAGCACCCACGATGCCCTCGGCGTCCCCTACGAGGTTTACTTCTCCGGCCTCACCCGTGGGCGCGAGCGCGCCGAGCGCGACTTCGGCGTCGTGATTCGCTGGGTGTTCGATCTCGTTCGCGGCCTACGCGATCCTGCGCGCGCGGCCCGATTCGCCGCCTACACGACGGATGTCGCCATCGCCAGCAAGGATGTGGGCGTGGTCTCGCTGGGCCTGGGCGGCTTGGAGGCAGGCAATCCCCCCGAGCCCTTCGCGGCGTATTTCGAGCGCGCGCTGACGGCGGGACTCCACTCGGATCCCCACGCCGGGGAGACGGCGGGCCCGGAGAGCATCTGGGGGGCGATCCACGTGCTCCATGCCGAGCGGTTGGGCCACGGCGTGCGCGCGATCGAGGATCCGGAGCTGGTGGCCTATCTGGCGGAGCGGCGCATCCCGCTCGAGGTCAATCCCACCAGCAATCTGCGGCTCGGCGTCTATCCCGACCTCGCCGCGCACCCCCTGCGGCGCCTCCACGACGCCGGCGTCATCGTCACGGTCAACTCCGATGATCCGCCGCTCTTCAACACCACGCTGAACGATGAAATGTCCCTGCTGGCCGATCCGTTCGGCTTCGAGGTTGCGGCCTGCGACGAGATCCTCTTGAACGGCGTGCGCTCCGCCTTCCTGCCGGCGGACCGCAAGGCCGCGCTGGAGGCGGAGTTTCGCTCCGATCTCGACGCGCTCAAGCTCGAGCATCTCCAGGGCTAATCCGACTTCCGCGGCGCACGCGTGCGGTACATGTGGACAGCGACGACCGCGGCGAGCACCACCACGACGGCGGCGAGCGCGATCGGGCCCGCCCGGACGACGACCCCACTGGCGGCACGCCAGTTGCGACCCAGCAGCATCCCCACCAAGATGAAGGTGTACGACCAGATGAGCGAGGCCGCCACGGTAAGGAGGCCAAACTCGCGGTAGCGCATGCCGCCGAAGCCGGTGACTACGCTGGTGGCGGCGCGCAGACCGGGCAGAAAGCGTATGCCGAGCCAGGCGAGCAATCCCCAGCGGCGCAGGAAGGCTTCGAGCCGGGCGTGCTGCTCGGGGGTGACGTGGAGCATGCGCCCGAAGAGCCGGAAGAACGCCTCGCCGCCCAGCCGCGCCAGCCCAAAGACGGTGCTCGCGCCGGCCACGCAGCCCAGAGTGGCCACCAGGCCCGCCGCGACGGGATTGAGCATGCCGACGGAGGCGAGGTAGCCCGCGAAGATCAGCACCACGGCCCCAGGGACGATCGTGGGGAGGCCAAGGTCCTGGGCGCAGAGGATGCCGGCCACGCCGACATAGCCATAGCGGCTCACGGCGTCGAGCAGGTCGCGATGGTGCGGCGGCGCATGGGCGAACGCGACGGCGCCCGCCGCGACGACTCCAACGGCGGCGACGTTCATCCGACCCACTCCTCCCGTCGGGCACAGCGATTCGCGCGCGACGCGGACAGCCAGCCAACCTCACGGCGCGACCCCCAGGTCCGCGCGTAGTATAGCATCGGCCAGCGGACGGACCTCACTCAAAGCTCCCTTCCCGCGAGAAGAGGGGAGCGGCGGCGAGGTTCACGACGGGCGGCGGGATGGTAGAGCAGGGAGGGACCACCATGGACAAGGCTACTCGTCGGGACGCCCGGTCGGTCGCATGGGCGTCGTCGGGCGCGCGCCGGTGCCGTCGGGGCTGGGGAGCGCGGTGGGCCCGCTGCCCCCGGCTGGCGGCAGGCCAGCCGGGCCCGCTGGACCGGCCAACTCGCGGTCGATCCGCTCCTCGCGGTAGCGCCGGTAGTAGCGCTTGAAGAGGTCGTTCATCTGCTGGCGGGTGAAGGTCTTGCCGTTCTCGAAGTACTCGATGGCGACCTCGCCTAGCGCCCAGGTGCCGGCGGCGGCGATGGCGCCCGAGATCATATCGCCGCCGATGGGGACCGCTTTGGCGGCCTGCTCGGCCACGTAGCGCAGGGCTAGCCCCCCCACGATGGTCGCGCCCAGCTCGCGCAGATGGCGAATGGTCATCGGCTCGCCGTAGACGGCGGCGATGCGCAGCACCAGCCGGAGCTGGTTGCCCAGCAGGATCGGGATATCGATCAGCGGGATCGGCTCGAGACCGGCGGCCAGGCTGACGAGCGTGGCGGTGCGCACGAGCTTCTGGGCGGCCACGCGGCGGAAGCCGGGCAGGGCACGGCCGATGGCCATGGCGGCGTCGGGGCTCGCCTCGATGATCGCCGGCACCAACTCGTCCGCCACATTCACGCCGTCGCGCGCCGAGATCGGAATGACGTCGGCGACACCGAGGCGCGCGGCATACTCGGCGGCGCGATCGTCCGGATCCTTGCCCGTAACCCGGAGCAGATCAATCTTGTTGAGGGCGACTACCAGCGGCTTCTTTGTGCGGCGCGCCTCCTGAATCAGGGTCTGATCGTCGGGACGAATGCCGCGGTTGGCGTCGAGCAATAGGACGAGGACGGCGGCCTCGTCGATGCCGGCCTTCTGGATGTCGGGGAGGTGGCCCGGCGTGTCGATGAGCATGAAGGGACCGAAGGCGCCGCGAATGAGCGCCGTGGTGGTGCCTTCCTCGGCCGAGACGGCGGAGGCGCGCTGGCCGCGCAGGGTGTTGAAGAGCGTGGACTTGCCGGTGTTGGGCAGCCCGATGATCGCCACCTTGCCATTCAGCTCGCTCGCCACCTCTTGTTGCAGGGCCTGCCAGTTGGTGAGCGCCATGAACTTGCGCAGGAGGGCGAGGTTGCCCGGGAGCTTGGTCAGGGTGGAGATACTGAGCAGGTTGCGTGCGCTCGCGCGGCCGCGCAGACCGCCGCGACCTAGCTTGATCTCGATTTTGTCGTCAGGCACGGCACTCGCCTCCATTCGGCCGCGGGGAGGACCGGGATCGCTCCGAAGCCCGCCCCGCGCTCTCCCCGTCATCGCCAGGTCGTCGCCGCAACGTTATAGCACGCGGCCTCGCGCGCCCGCCAGCTTCGTTATGCCAGCTTCGTTATGCCAGCTTCGTCATGTCGACTTGCGGATACCGCTTCACAGATGCCAGTCGCACGGCTCCGGGTCCGTTGGAGGTCTACGCTCGTGGATCCTTCGCCACCGGTCAATCGTCTCGGGTGCAAGGGCCGTGCCAGCGCCGCCCGGCCGGCAGGTCGTGGGTGGGTGGTACAATGCCCGCGCCGCCGAACTCCCCGCTCCTCGCAAGGAGAGGAGTCGGGGGGTGCGGACCCTCCGCCATGGACCACGCCCATGCCGACCATCGAAGGCACCATCGAGCGCATTGTCTTCCGCAACGAGCAGACGCACTACACCGTGGCGCGGCTGCGGCCCAACGACGCCGGCCACCTTTTCCGCGGCGAGCTGACCACGCTGGTGGGCACGCTGCCGGGGATGAGCGCGGGCGAACTCGTCGAGGTCAGCGGCGAGTGGGAGCTGCACCCGCTCCACGGGCGCCATCTGCGCGTGGCCACCTGTGCGCGACACGCGCCGGTTACGGCCGAGGGGCTGCGGCGCTACCTCGGCTCGGGCGTCATCAAGGGGATCGGCCCGAAGACGGCCGACCGCATCGTGGAGAGTTTCGGCGAGCAGACGCTGGCTATCCTGGACCTGGAGCCGGAGCGGCTGACGGAGGTGCCCGGCGTCAGCGCGCGCAAGCGCGACACCATCGTCCGCGGCTGGGCCGAGCAGCGCGACATCCGCGAGCTGATGGTCTTCCTGCAGTCGTACGGGGTCTCGCCGGGGCTGGCGGCGAAGATCTACCGGCAGTACGGCGGCGACTCAGCCGCGAAGATCCGCGAGAATCCCTACCAGCTGGAGCGCGACATCTACGGCGTCGGCTTCAAGACGGCCGACGCGCTGGCGGTCCAGCTCGGCCTGCCGCACGACAGTCTCCCTCGGCTGGAGACCGGTCTCAAGCACGCGCTGGCGGAGGCGTCGGGCGACGGCCACTGCTATCTGCCCATCGAGGAGCTGCTGACGCGCGCGGCGGCGCTGCTGGAGGTGGCGCCCGAGGCGCTGCCGCCCGCCCTGGAGGCCCTGCGCAAGGCCAAGGAAGCCTTCGCCGAGGGCGACCGCATCGCGCTCGCGCCGTTCTTCTACGCCGAAACGGGCACGGCGCGCCGGCTGAGGTTGGCGCTGGGCACGCCAAGCGCGCTGCCCAAAGTGGACGACGGCGAGTGGGAAGACGTCTTCAGCGCGCTGGAGCGCGAGCGTGGCATCCACCTGGCGGAACGCCAGCGCGAGGCCGTGCGGCTGGCGTACCAAACGAAGGTGAGCGTGCTGACGGGTGGTCCAGGGACAGGCAAGACGACGACGGTGCGCGCGCTGCTGGACGTGCTCGACCGTCGTGGGGTGACCTACGCGCTGGCGGCGCCTACCGGACGGGCGGCCCGCCGACTGGCCGAGGCGACCGGGCGCCCGGCGCGGACGCTGCACCGGCTGCTGGAGTTCATCCCCAACGGCAACACCTTCGCATACAATGAGGACCGGCCGCTGTCCTACCAGTTCGTTGTGGTGGACGAGGTCTCGATGCTCGACGTGCTGTTGGCGTATCGGCTGGTGCGGGCGCTGCCTCCGGCGAGCCATCTGCTGCTGGTAGGCGATTCCGACCAGCTCCCCTCGGTGGGACCAGGCATGGTGTTGCGCGACCTGCTCGCGAGCGGCGTCATTCCCCACGTGCGGCTGACCGAGCTTTTTCGTCAGGCGCGGGCCAGCCAGATCGTCGTGAACGCGCACCGGGTGAACGCGGGCGAGATGCCCGAGCTCCGGCCCGACCCCCACGGCGACTTCTTCTTCCTGCGCGCGGACGACCCCGCGCGCGCCCAGCGGCTGGTGGTGGACCTGGTGGCGCGGCGGCTGCCGACGCGCTATGGCTTCGACCCGGTGGGCGAGATTCAGGTGCTGGCGCCGATGTATCGCGGGCCGGCCGGGGTGCACGCGCTGAACGCGGCGCTGCGGGCGCGACTGAATCCCCTGGTCGGCGGCGAGGCTGACGACATGGATGGGGTGGAGATGGACGCGGCGCGGGGGATCGGGCCGGGGGACAAGGTGATGCAGGTGCGCAACGACTACGACAAGGGCGTTTTCAACGGCGACGTGGGCCGTGTGGTGGCGCGCGAGGGCGAGGCGGCCACGCTGCTGGTGGAGTTTCCGGAGGAGGCCGGGACGGTGCGGGTGGCCTACGAGCCGCACGAGCTGGACGAGCTGACGCTGGCCTACGCCATCTCGATCCACCGCGCGCAGGGGAGTGAGTATCCCTGCGTGGTGCTGCCATTGGTGTCGCAGCACTACCAGATGCTCCAGCGCAATCTGCTCTACACGGCGATCACGCGCGCCAAGCGACTCTGCGTCGTCGTGGGCGATCCACGGGCGCTGCGCCGCGCGGTGGCCAACGACGCGCTGGCGGCGCGCAACACCGCCCTGGCGGAGCGGTTGCGCGGGCCGGCGCTTGGGCAAACGGAATTGGAGGCGCGCGGACCGGACGTTCGTTGATGTATCTACGGCCCTGGTGCTACACTGCGTGATGCACTATGTGCAGCGCGGGGACGGGCGCGCCGGACCCGCGGAAACCGGGAGGTATCGCGACATGGCCGACATCT
>JANWHL010000171.1 GCA_025450405.1 Ktedonobacterales bacterium | reverse complement strand
GTGAGCTACGAGCGGGTGTGCGCGGGCATCGGGATCCCAAACCTCTACGGATACCTCAAGGACGTGGGCGCGGCGCCCGAGCCGGCGTGGCTGGCCGAGCGGCTGGCGGCGACGACCGACCACACACCGGTGATCGTGGCCGGGGCGATGGAGACAATGCCGCCGGACCCCCTCTGCGATGCGACGCTCGACCTCTTTGTGTCGATCCTGGGGGCGGAGGCGGGGAACCTGGCGCTCAAGGTGCTGGCGGTCGGTGGGGTCTACGTTGGCGGTGGGCTGCCGCCGCGCATGCTGCCGCACTTCCAGAAGCCGGGGTTCCTGGACGCCTTCCGCAATAAGGGCCGCTTTGCCGACCTGCTGGCGCGCGTCCCCGTGCACGTGATCCTCAACTCCCAGGCGGGTCTGCTGGGGGCGGCACTGCGGGGGAGCGAGCTGTAGGGTGACCTGGTTGGTCGGACTTTGAGCCCGTGGCCGAACCCGCAACCTGGGCCCGACGGCGCACCCTCAGGTCGCCTTCTTCCTCAGCCCACCGCCTTCTTTACGAGCGCGGCGACCTTCGCCTCTTCGGCGGCAGTCAGCTCCATCAGCGCGAAGGCGACGGGCCACAGGACGCCCTCGTCGAGGTTCGCGCTGTCGTTGAAGCCCAGCGTCGCGTACCGCGTCTTGAACTTCTGCGCGGGTTGGAAGAAGCAGACGATCTTGCCGTCCCTGGCATAGGCGGGCATCCCGTACCAGGTCTTCGGCGCCAGGGCGGGCGCGCTGGCCGTGATAATCGCGTGCAGCCGCTCGGCCATGGCGCGATCGTGCGGCCGCATCGCGGCGATCGCCGCGAGCACGTCTTGCTCCCCGTCCGCCTTGGCCGCGGCCGCCTTCTGCTCCTGGGCGCGTGCCTTGATCGCGGCTCGTTCCTCGTCCGTGAATCCCGTGCTCGCCTTCGCGGGCTTCTTGGTGGATGTGTTGTCGTCTTCTCCCATGTGGGACTCTCCTTCACGGTGTTTGGCAGGTGTTGGGCGTAGGAATGGGGTGGGGATGGAGAAGGGAGGGGTGTGGCTCCATCCTACCTGACCATTTCTCTCTGTGAACGCGCCAGCCGGTAGCCCAAAATGAACGACAGACGCTTTCACCGCTGGTCCTGATCGTTGCGCGGACGACGTCATACCAAGCGTGATGATTCATCACGGTTTCCCGGCGCCTGAAGTTTCCAGGCGCCTGAAGACGCGGCGGGAAGCCTCCGGCGACGAAGGTCACCGGCGTGACTTATCCGGAAACGGTATCAGACCCGCCGCCAGTCGCCCTTCCGCCAGTGGGCGCGGGGGATACCAGTGGCGTCCATCGCGGCGAAGAGCGCGTCGAGGTCGAAGGGCACGCGGCGCAGCGACACGTTGATCCCGCCGTCGTCGCTGGCGATCACGGCATACTCGGCCCAGGACGGGTTGCGAATCGGCGTGGCCGGCGGGATGGCGTCTTTCGCGAAGCCCACGGTGCCGGGGTTGAGCACGAGCGCGTCCCGGTGGCGGCGCAGCATCTGCTGGTGAGTGTGGCCACCGGCGTAGAGCTGTGCGGGGGTCGCGGCCAACATCTCGCGCAGCGCAGCATCCTCGGTCTCGGCGGTAATGCGCTCGTCAAATGAGCGCGGCGAGCCGTGGTAGCACAGCAGCGTCAAACCGTCGCCCAGCGGCACGCTGAGCGTCGGCTGAAATGTGCGCAGGTACGCGATATCATCGGCAGTGAGCTGAGCGGCGCTCCACCGGTCGAAGTCTTCGTTGCGCATGGCGGCGCCCATGGCACCTTCGGCGCCCGTGGCACCCTCAGCGGGCGGTGGCTCGAGCAGCATGGCGTCGGTATTGCCCATCACGACGGGGCATCCCAGCGCACGCAACCGGGCGATGACCTCACGGGGCTGGGGTCCGAGCGTGGCAACGTCACCCAGGCAGACGATGCGCTCGATGCCCTCGGCGGCGATCGCGGCCAGCACCGCTTCGAGCGCCGGGAGATTGCCGTGTAGATCCGCGAGTATGGCGATCTTGCGCATGCTGCTTCACCCCGCCTCTGTCTAGCCGACTTCGCGTCCTCCACGGTGGTATGGGCGGTCCGATTTGGCCGATGCCAGGTGGGCGATCGGTGATCGCCGTGGCCGCGGCACGTTCGGAATCGTCGCCCGCGATCAGGGTGCGACCACGCTGGCCTCTTGATATGGCGGCTCGTGTGGTACGGTATATTGAGTGTAGTCTGATGGTATCCGATCGAGGGCGATCCCCGAAGCGGATCAGGGGTGCCAGGAAAGGTCGGTTGGACATGCCAGTGGTAGAGTCACATCACATCGTCGCGGACCCAGCGATCCTGGGGGGCGAGCCGCGCATCGACGGGCACCGCATCGGCGTCTCGGATGTGGCTATCTGGATCGCCTACCAGGGGCGAACGCCCGCTGAAGTCGCCGAGTGCTATCAGTTGACGTTGGGCCAGGTGTACGCCGCCCTGTCTTACTACTATGACCACAAAGAGCAGGTGGACACGGCCATCGCGGAGGCGGAAGGCCGCCATCATGAAATGGCCGCGCGCTATCCACAGGGATGGAGGCCCGCTGATGGGACGCCGGCTCCCTGGGACGCGGGCTGACCAGCGCATCGCGTCATGTGGTGAACATGCTGATGTGCGCGGTCCAATGCTGTGTATAGCTGGGAGGGGGCATGGCATCGACCGCGCCTCCCAGCGTCGTCATGTTCTATCTCGATGAGCACGTGAGCCCAGCAGTCGCCGCGTATCTCCGGCGGTATGCCATTGATGTGCTCACCGCGCAAGAGGCGGGACGTGCCGGACTGGCCATATCAGATGCCGACCAGCTAACGTTCGCCACGGGTACGAATCGTGCCCTCGTTACGCGGGACAGAGATTTCCTCAACCCGCGGATTGTGCCGCAGCTCGCCACGGGCCAGCACGCCGGCATCGCGCACCTTCTCCGCTCCACTAGTGTCGGTGAGCAGGGTCGATATCTTCGCTTTGTCGCGGAGACCGAAACGCCAGCCAATCTCACCGGGCGGTTACTCTTTCTACAGCCCATCCCTACTGGCACCTTTCCCGACGATTGATCCACGGCGCCGCGTGCGGGCTGCGCTCATGCTCCCTCCAGATCCCACCCACCATCGCCGCGCTGGGCGAGGGTGACGGTGCCGGCGTCGCTGGTGCGCAGGATGGTGGCGCCGAGGGTCTGCGCGGTGGGGCCGTCGGGCGGCCAGAGGGTGTCGAAGGGGCGCGTGCGGGGCGGCTGGGGCGCCGGGGTGACGACCACCAGGCGCGGGTGCGCCGCGCGCAGGACCTCCCCGATAGGCTGGTCCAGGTCGATCCCCTGCGTGGGCGCCAGGCCGACCACCACCACGTCGGCCGCGAGCGGCTCGCCAGAGAACGCGAGGGCGTCCAGGGCATAGGGATCGGCGTCGCCGAGGAAGAGGACGCGCAGGCCTGGGGTGTCGAGCCGGAGGATCAGGTTGTCGCTAGCGGTCGTGCTGCCCTGGGATGGCGGGAAGAGCGCCTGGGGGGGCGAGAGGACGCGGAGCGTGGTGGCCGCGTCGAGGTGGATGGTGTCGTCCTGGCGGACGCGGGTGCGCGGCGTGCCGGAGCCGGAAAGGGCATCGAGCCAGGCGAGGTAGGCCGTGGTGGGATGGAGCATGCCGCCATCGGCGGCGCGCGCGATGGTGAAGTGGGTGGTGGCGTCCTGGAGGCCGGTGATGGCGCCGGCGCGGGGGTCGGTCAGCAGCGCGAGGTCGAGCGAGCGCTGCCAGAAGGGCAGGCGCGCGCCGAGGGCCTCATCCAGCGCGGGTCCGCTGGGTCCGCCGTCGACGAGGGCGGTGGCGCCGCCGGCCAGGCGGATGAGGGTGGCGGAGCCGCCCGGGCCGAGGTCGAGGATGTCGATGCGCGCACCAGAGTCCGCGAGCGCGGGCGCGGCGGCGCCGCACGTGCCCAGGAGCACCAGGCACGCCAGGGCGATCAGTCCGCCGCGCAGGGCGAGGGCCGGGCGCGCGTGGTTGGAGTGGGTGGTGTGCGCCACTGGCGGTGGGGCACCAGCGGCGGTCGCGGACGCCAGGCGCGCGGCGCGTAGCTGGCGCAGCCGCCAGACGCCGACCACGACGGCGGCGAGGAGCGCGTAGTAGAGCCCGGCCGCCCACGCCGGCACGTTCGCCACGGGCAGGGCGGCGGCGGGGATGCCGGCGCACCACGCGATCGCCTGGTCCACCACCCAGAGCAGGGGCCAGGCGACGAACGCCGCGACGAGGGCCAGCGGCGGCGCGGCGAGCGCCGCGGCGGCCAGAACGCAGCCCAGGACGAGCAATGGGGCGAGCAGCGGGACGGCGAGCAGATTGGCGAGGGGCGCCACGAGCGAGACCTGGCCGAAGGTGATCGCCAGGACGGGTAGAGTGGCGAACTGGGCGGCGAGCGTCACGGCCAGCAACTCCGCCACGGGGGTGAGCGGACCCGCCAGGCGCGGCGCGCGCGCGATTGGGAGGAGGAGCCAGCGCTGGATGGTGGGGGTGAGCAGCGGGATGCCGAGGGTGGCAAGCATGGTGAGCTGGAAGCCGGCATCGGCGATGAGCAGCGGCTCGACGGCGGTCATGAGGAGGGCCGCGACGGCGAGTGCGCTGTAGAGGTCGTAGCGACGGCCCAGCGCGGGGGCGAGGGCCAGCAGCGCGCCCATGATGGCGGCGCGGAGCGCGGCCGCTCCGCCGCCCCCCAGCGCGGCGTAGGCGCCGACGGCGGCGAGCGCGCCGACGGCGGACGGCCAGCGGCCCAGGGGCGCGAGGCCGCGGCGGGCGAAGGCGGCCAGCAGCGAGACCTTGAGGCCGGCGGGGACGACGAGGTGGATCGTGCCGGTGGCGGTGAAGAGGGCCAGGCGGGCGCGGAGCACGGGGGTCTTCAGGCCGAGCAGGATGCCGATCAGCAGCGCCGCCTCGGGTTCGGGCAGGGCGCGCTGGATACCTTCGGCCAGGCGAACACGCAGCGCGAAGAGCCAGGCGAGGAGGGGATTGCCGCCGCCGCGCGCGACGATCTGGGTGCGGGCGTTGGTCACCCAGGCGAGGACGCCGGCCGGGGCGGCGGTGCCGGCGGTCGCCAGACGCCCACTGAGCTGGAGGGTGTCGCCATAGCCGGGCGTGAACCAGTCGTCTGGGCCGGTCACCTTGACTTCGATCCGGCCGTCGGCGGGCCGCCAGGTGGCGCCATGGTCGACGCTGACCTGGCTCACGGCGACGATCAGCAGGCGCGCGCCGGCCTCGGGGATTGGCTCGGCGGCCACGTCGCCGCGCAATGTGTACGTGGTGCCCAGTCGCAGGTGGGCCACGGAGGCGGGGTCGGCGGCGGGACTGCTCCACGCCGCGCGCGCCGCGCCAAGCGCGAGCCAGCATCCGAGGACGAGGCCGGCAAGGAGTATGCGGCCAAGTGGCCACCGGGCGCGCCCGAAGGGTGTTCCGGTGCCGCGAGCGGCATGCGCGCGAAGGCGCGCGGCGACGGTGAGGCTAATGGCGGCGAGGGCGCAGGCGGCGCCGGTGGCGAGCCAGAGCCAGCGGTCCAGCCGCGCCGTGGGCCAAGCGGTGTAGAGGGCGATGCCGGACAGCCAGGCGAGGCATGCCGCGATCAGGGCATATCCGGCGAAAAGGGGTGTGTGAGGGGTCCTCACCCCCAGCCCCTCTCCTTGCGAGGAGAGGGGAGTCAGGCGCGCCGCGAGGGCGGCGGATGG
>JANWHL010000170.1 GCA_025450405.1 Ktedonobacterales bacterium | reverse complement strand
ATCCGGCCGAGTGAGGACGCCATCCTCGCCACCATGATGATGACCTGGCGCCAGAACATCCGCGCGGGCATGCGCAAGGGGCTCACCGCGCGCCTGGGCGGGACCCCCGCCGACCTGGACGCCTTCCACCGGCTGCTGGTGGAGACGGGCGCGCGCGACCGCTTCCCGGTCTATCCGCGCTACGTGTTCGCGGACATGCTGCGCAACTATTCGCCGGAGCGCGCCGCCGCCGACGGGACCGCCGAGATGGCTCTGCTCATGATCGAGCACGAGGGCGAGCCGCTGGCCGCCGGGATCATCGCCGCGTTTGGCCGGGGGTCGTGGAGCCTGATGTGTGGATCGTCGGGGCTGCCGCCGCACCGCAAGTTGCGCCCGAACTACCTGCTCCAATGGGAGAGCATGCGCTGGGCGAAGGCGCGCGGCGCGGAGTACTACGACTTCCGCGGCATCCCGGACGTGCTGGAGCCGGGCGAGGAGATGTACGGTGTCTACGAATTCAAGCGCGGCTTCGGCGGGGCGGTCCATCGGGTGATCCCAACGCAAGACCTGGTGCTGCGCCCGGCGATCTACTGGCCCTATACGGCGGCGGTGAGCTGGCGCCGGCGCGGGGAGCGGCGGGCGCGGCGGCGCTTCGAGGCGGAGCGAGAGCGCGAGCGGGCGAAGACAGCGGGCGCCGGGCGCTGAAAGGAGACGCCGAGATGGAGGTGCGGGAGGTCACCGACCGCGACCAGTGGAACCGGTTTGTCGAGGCGTCGCCCATTGGGTACATCACGCAGACCTATGAGTGGGGCGAGCTGGGCGCGTTCCTGGGCAGCCGGATGGTGCGGCTGGGCGCGCTGGAGGATGGCGTCCTCCGCGGTGCGATGGTGGTGCTGGTGGCGCGGATGGCGCCGCTGGGCTGGCGCTATCTCTACGTGCCGCGCGGGCCGGTGGTGGACGATCCGGACGGCCCGGCGATGCGCGCGCTGCTGGACGCGGCGCGGGGTCTGGCGCGGCGTGAGGGCGCCTTCATGCTGAAGATCGAGCCGAACGTGGTGGACGACGACGCGCGCTGGCTGGCCGCGCTGGGGCGTCTGGGCTTCCGGCGCAATCCCTACGCGACGCACCCGCGGCGCTCGTGGGTGGTGGATGTGCGGCCGAGCGAGGCCGACCTGCTGGCCAACATGAAGATGACCTGGCGCTACAACATCAAGGCGGCGGAGCGCAAGGGCGTGCGCGTCCGCGAGGGCACCACGGCGGCGGACCTCGACACGTGGTACGGGCTCTACCAGGAGACGGGCGCGCGCGACGGCTTCGCCATCCACCCGCGCGACTACTACGCCACGGTGCTGAACCTCTATCGCGAGCGCGGCGCGGCGGTGCAGTTCCTGGCCGAGTATGAGGGGGCGCCGATCGCCGGGCTGATCGTGGCACGCTGCGGGCAGGTCGCCACGTCGATGTTCAGCGCGTCGTCCAACCACCACCGCGAGCGCCGGCCGAACCATCTGCTCCAGTGGACGGGGATGCGCTGGGCCAAGGCACATGGGTGCGATCTCTACGACTTCCGGGCGATCGCGGAGCGGCTGGAGCCGACCGAGGCGGATTACAGCCTCTACACCTACAAAGAAGGCTTCGGCGGCTATTCGGTGCTGACACTGGACGCGCACGACCAGCCGTATGGGCGCGCGCGCTATTGGGTCTACCGACAATCGCTGGGGGCCAAGCGCGCCGCGGTCCAGCGGCGGGTGGCGCGGCGGGCGCTGGCGCGGCAGGCGGCGCAATCGGGCCAGCGGCCGCCCGCGGTTCAGGATGGCTCGGGGAGCGCGAGCGCCGCGGCGGGGGCATCTCAGCAGCCGGCAGGGCAAGCCACGCATGCGCCCAAGGGCTCGAAGTCACGCGGCCATCCGTCGCGCCTCGCCGAGGACACCGCACCGGGTGGCGCGAGCGTACCGACCACGCCCAAGGCTGCCCCAGAGCCCTCCGCTGGCGGCGGCACGAAGCCTGCGGAATAGAACGACCGCGACCCGCGCGGGACTTCGCGGCATCCGCTCGCCCCGCGGCCAGGCGTGCCCGCTGGCACCCCCTCGCCATCGCCATGGCGAGGGGGCCGGGGTCCCCCACTGAGGGATGAGGACACCTGGCGCTCCCTCGCCCCGCGGTGTGGGGGCGTTCGGTGAACGCACGGCGGGGCCAGACCGCTCTTCGTCCCTCTGTGTCCTCTGTGTCCTCTGTGTCCTCTGTGGTTTCATCTTCCTCTGCGTCCTCCGCGTTCTCGGCGGCTAATTCCTTCTGGGAGGCGATCCGCATGCTCGACGTCAACACCGCCTCGCGCCCACGCGTGCGGACGCTCCTGGACTGGCGGCGTCACCTCTACATCATGGCGCAGACGACCTACGCCGTCCTGCTGATCCTGCTGATGCTGCTCCCGGCGAACTTCATCGCCAACGCCCTGACGATGGTCCTCAGCCACGGCGATGCGCTGGCTGGGGCACGCTACGCCGCCGCGCACCATCTCGCCGGCTACTGGCTGGCATCGGGCCACGGAGCCATCCCGGCCAGCGCGGGCCTGTGGTGGATCGCCGCCACGTGGGAGTGTCTGTTCTGGGCCAGCTGCGCCAGCGCGATCCTGCTGGTAGCTCTCTGGCTCGTGCGCGCGACGTTCGAACGCGTGCACGCCGGCCGCGCCGCTCACTCGCGCCGCCGCGCGTATTCCGCGCACGCCGCCTGAGCGGATCGCACCGCCCGCGCCCCACTGGCCGCGGAGGTGTTCGTAAGGCTCCGCCCGCGTTCGTCCAGGCGTGGTCAATTGGGAGTGCTCATGTCTGAGGTGGCGGCTGTCCACGCGCGCTGAGGAATCGCGCGTCGGACATCGCGGGCTGGAACGCGGGGTCCCACAACCCGGTTTCGCCTCCATTTACGCTGGCCCATTCTCCGCTGGCCGCGGCGCGCCACGAGCTCCCACGCTTCAGTTAGCGCGCCGCCCGGGGATGCCGCGCGGCGATCTCCAGCAACTCATCCGCGGACGGAACGGCGCCGGGGGACGGCTTCGGCAGCTCGGATTGGAGGGCGATCACCCGCCGCAAGATGGACTCGCGCTTCATCAGCTCGTCGGGCGGGTCCAGGAGGTGGGCGCGTCGCAGCACGGCCCTGGCGACGCTGGTATCGAGCATCACCGCCGGCTGAGCGCAATCACGGACGAATCCCGCGAAGGTCCGTCCCAGCCACGGCCCGGATGGTGGTGCCCCATCCCAGGTGAGCGTTCGGTCGCGGTCTTCCTCGGCAAGGGCTCTGAAGCACTGCTCGGCTTCCACGCTGGTGGCCGCGGCGAAGGCACGTGCCTGCGCGTCGACGTCGGTGGGGTGCTCGTCGACGATGCGGCCCAGGCGAAAGCCGTAGTCGATAGCCAGGCACAGCCCCCACGCAAACAGCGGATTGGTGTGGCAGTACGCATCGCCGAGGAAGTGCAAGCCCAGCACCGGTGGCTCGCCATCGAGCAAGGGGGGATGAAAGACGTTCCGCAGGGCGCCAAAGGCGACGATTGGGGTGATCGGTTCCGCCAGGTCGTGATGGATGAATGGGGCCAGCGCTTTGAATCGTGACACGGCCTCCGTGAAGACCTCTTCGCGTGCCAGGGCTCGGAACGCGTGGACCGATGTCGAGACGCCCAGCACGATGGCGAACGTTCGGTTGTCGCCGAAGAACACCGTGTAGCGCGCGCACTCGGACGTCCCACCCGGCCCGAGCACACCCGCCCACGCGGGATACTCCACCCCGTCCCGCAGCCGGTAGTAGCGCGTGTAGTAGATGACGCCGCACGGCTCCACCTGGGCGGCTGGCATGGGGACACCGTCCCGCTCCAACGCTTTGCGGATGGCAGACTGGCGCCCACCGGCATCGATCACAACATCCGCGTCCAGGACGTCGTCCTCGCGTAGGCGGACGCCGGCGACCCGCGGTGCCGCCGTCCCGCGCTTCTGGAGGGTGAGCCCGGCGACCGTGGTATTGGAGACGATGCGCACAAGAGGCTCATCCCGCACCGCGCGTCGCAGCATACATTCGAAGAAGGGCCGGCGGCAGTGCACCGCCACCAGATCCTCATCATCCGGGCCGGCCGCATCGCGAACGAGTCGTCCGCGCACGTCGTTCTCCCAGGCACCTGCCCGCAGCATGGCCTCGAGCACATCAGGCGCGTGCTCGCGCAGCGCGCGACGCGTTCTGCCGAGCAGACTATGCGGCAGCCGGTGATGCGCCACGCCAGGTCGTGCCCACCGCTCGAACGCACCAGCGGGATCGTCGAGGGGCTGATCGGGGTCACGTTCCACGAGCGTGACACGTCGACCACGCCGGGCCAGTGCAAGGCCGACGGCGAGACCCGCTGGGCCGGCGCCGATAACAACCACCTTTACGTCGGACATGCGCCATCCCCCCTCAAGAAGGGCAAGACCACAGTCACGCCCCACCCACAGTATAGACGGTTAGCCATGGAGACACACTCGACGCGTCACGCGTATCCGAGCAACCCGCGCAATGTCCTGGCGGGAGCGTGGCCGCCCGCAATTTGGCCGCGAGGCAACCCAGAGCGCGGCCATCTCGACAGCCAGTCGGTCAAGACCAGCAAAGTCAAGGCCAGCAAACAAGCACGACGTGGAGTCCAGTAAGGCGGTGGCTGTGCGGCCATGAGCCACCCGCCGCCGCGGCCCATGGCGGAGCGAACTCCGGTTGTATGCGGCTCGCAAGGAGAGCTTTCACGGCAGTCTCCGATCCGAGGACGGGGCGCGCATCTTGCGGGTCCCTCCCCTGGCGCGAAGCGCGCCGACTGGTGGTATGGCGGCGGCGGATTCAGGGGCGCGACCAGCGGGACCAAACTGACGAACAGACCAAGAACGTGCCGATCCGGACCAAGCGCCAGCCGCAACCGGGCGCGCGGGCGCACTGAACGGGCGCCGGTCGCGCGCCGCGTGTGTGACGTCAATGGGGAAGGGTCCGCCGCGGACTCTTCCCTGTTCATTGGCCTGGCGGTTGGGAGGAGGTGAGTCGAGATGGTGGTGGCACTCTTCGGCACGGTTCTCAGGGCGGATGTGGACCTCGCCGAGTATCGGGCGCGCAACGAGCGAATGGAGGAGCTGGTGCGACGGATGCCGGGCTTCATCTCGGTGAAGGCCTATACCGCCGACGACGGCGATCGGGTCGTCATCGCGCGCTTTGAGTCGGAAGAGGCGCTGGACGCCTGGCGCTCACTGCCGGAGCACGTGGAAGCGCAACGACTCGGCCGCGAGGCGTACTATGAGTCGTACTGGGTTCAGGTGTATACGAGTATCCGCCAGTATGCGTATCAGCGGCCGACGGGCGACTAGGGGGCAGAGAGCGAGGGTGTTGGGGCGATGGAGTACAAGGACTACTACAAGGTGCTCGGCGTGGGCAAGAACGCGAGCGAGAAGGAGATCAAGTCGGCCTTTCGCAAGCAGGCGCGCCAGTACCATCCGGATGTCAACCCCAACAACCAGCAGGCCGAGGACCGGTTCAAGGAGGCCAACGAGGCCTACGAGGTGCTCTCCAGCCCGGAGAAGCGCAAGCACTACGATGAGATGGGCGCCGACTGGGATCACTACGCGCGCGCCGGAGCGGGGACTGGAGCGGGGACCGGAGCGGGGGCAGGGGCGTATCCGGGCGGGACGGCCAGGGCGGGCACCGGTGCATACACGACTTACCAGAACGTCAGCCCTGAAGACCTCGAGGACCTCTTTGGGACGGAGAGCCCGTTCTCCGACTTCTTCTACACCTACTTCGGTGGGGAGACGCCCGGGGGCACGGGAGCTGGTCGGGGCGGGGAGGCTGGTCGGGGCGGGCCGCGCGCCCGGCCGGCGATGCGCGGCCAGGATGTCGAGTCGCCGATCGAGGTGACGCTGGAGGAGGCGGCCAACGGGGGCACGCGCCGGCTGCGGCTGGAGGAGCCCGGCGGGCGGACGCGCACGGTGGAGGTGAAGATCCCGCGCGGCGTGCGCGAGGGGACGCGCATTCGCATTGCCGGGCAGGGCGGACCGGGCATCTCCGGCGGGCCGCCGGGCGACCTCTATTTGGTCGCCCAGATCCAGCCGCACCGATCCTTCGAGCGCCGCGGCGACGATCTGGCCACGAAGCTCGCGGTGAAGATGACGACGCTGGTGCTGGGCGGCGAGGTGGTGGTGCCGACGCTGACCGGCCGGGTGATGCTGAAGATCCCGGCCGACACGCCGGACGGCAAGTCGTT
>JANWHL010000169.1 GCA_025450405.1 Ktedonobacterales bacterium | reverse complement strand
CCGCCAGTTGCTTGGCGCGGTCGAGCGCCTCGGCGTTGGTCAGCACCTGCACCCGCACATAGGTGGTGTCGCCATCGACGTTCGCGAGCGACTCCGCGGGCAGGTCGTGCACGAACGCAGCGGTGTTTTTGCGGAACATCGGAATGTTGGGCACCTGCTCGATCGTCATGACGGCGGTGGCCAAGCCGACGGCGAGTCAGTGGGTATCGGAGAACGTCCCGGCTCGCGCGTACACGTCGATCATAGGCATGGTCTGCTCCTTCTCGTGCTGGAGGCACGGATACCACGATCAGCGGTCAACGTGGCGATCTGTAGTCATGGCGCTGGCCCTCCCAGCGGAAACACCCGTACCCTACTCCTGTGCCGGAAACCGACTCCGCGGATGGGGACACCGTGCGGCGTGGTGGAGATCCGCACCGCCTCACCGGCGGGCTTCAGATCGCGGAAGCCGCATGCTAGAATACGTCATGGCCGATGGGAGGGGTAATGCCTCGAAAGATACGCCAACTGAAGGCGGACCCGCAACGGGCTGGGTTCAAGCTGGTGAAAGCCGGAGGCAAGGGGAGTCATATCAAGTGGCACCTCATCCCTCCCCATCGCTGGACCTGGACAGGCGGCGATCGGGGATGAACCACATGATCGCGACCAGCGTGTAGGCGCCATACGCGAGCAGCGGCTCGATGAAGGCGAGGGCCAGGCCCAGCGCGTAGAGCCCCATCGACACCCAACCTTTGACGTCGCGACCCAGCAGGTCGTTGATGTGGGTATCTGGGTTCGCGGCGCGGATGGTTTGCGTCAGGATGAAGTAGGCGATCCCCGCCATGAAGCCGATGGCGCCATAGGTGACGGCGGGCCAGCGACTCTGGTCGTGCGCGCCGACCCACGCGGTGACCACCGGCACGAGCGAGAGCCAGAACAGCAGGTGGAGGTTGGCCCACATGACCCCGCCGCTGATGCGCCGCGTCGCACGCAACAGGTGGTGGTGATTGTTCCAGTAGATGGCGATGAACGTGAAACTCAGCACGTAGATGAGCAGTCCTGGGATCAGCGTCCGCAGCGCGGCGAGACTGTCGCCGCTCGGGGGCCGGAGGCCGAGCACCATGATGGTGATGATCACCGCGAGCACGCCGTCGCTGAAGGCTTCCAGGCGAGCGGAACCTATCTCGCGAGCTGGGCGCACCACGGCTGGCGCGTCTCCCATGAACCTCCACCGCCTTCTCGATGAGCGAGCACGTCACGCGTCATCTGCTGGCGCGCCCCCCGCCCGGTGGCGGGGTCACCTCCTGGGAGAGTAGCGCACCGGAGGGAAAGCGCGCCCCCCGCGTTGGGCGGGTGAGGGGACTACCCAGATGGGTAGCCCGCCCAACAACTAGGGGCACCATACCACGCCGTGACATGGGGTATGCCCGTGTCTGGCCGCCCACATGGCCATCCATTGCCGCCCACGCGCCCCCGGCGCCGCTTCCGGGCGCTGTGGTATGTTCCATGCTCACGATGCGCGCCGGCGCGGGCGCTGGACCGGGCGCCCGGTGGGATAGGAATGGCCGGCGCTTCATACCAAAGCGCGGTGGCTCGCCGCGGTTTCCCGGCGACGGGTCTCCCCCAGAGGCCCTCTGAAGACGCGACGGGCGTCCACCGGACGCCCCGACGAAGCCTCCGGCGACGCAGGCCACCGGCGTGGCCTCCGCGGAAACGGTGACAGGCGTCCGCGGAGCGGGTCGCCGCCTACGTGGCTCGAGCATCGCCCGCCACCAGACGTGGGGAGTGCCAAGACCAAGAGGGACAACCATGCCGGATCTTGAAGCAAACAAACAGAACGCGATGGCCTTCTACCAGATGGCCTACGAGGGCAACCCGAGAGAAGCCGTCCGGCTCTATGTGGGCAACGAGTATATTCAGCACAACCCGTTGGTGGGCAATGGCCCGGAGGCATTCATCGAGTATTTCGAGCGGATGCACAGGGAGTATCCTCACAAGTCCATCGAATTTGTCCGGGCGGTTGGTGAAGGTGACCTGGCGGCGTTGCACACCCACCAGACCTGGCCAGGTGGCGATGAGTATGTGACGATGGATTTCTTCCGCTTCGATAGCGCTGGCAGGATTGTGGAGCATTGGGACTCTCTGCAAGTGATTCCCAAGGAAGCTTCGCTCAATGGCAACCCCATGTATTAGCGGGGGCTACATGCATTGATGATGACCCGACGTGCCGGGAGAGCGATCACGCATGCGCGGGATCATGCCGCCCTGGTCGGTGGGCTAGAGCAGCCCTCGGTACCGGGCGAGCAGCGCGCGGAAGTTGGCGGCGGGATCGCGGTACCACTCCTCCGGGTCGAGCCGCGGCGGGGTGATCGCCCCAGAGGGCGGTTCGCCAGCGGCCGCGCGCGCGGCGAAGGCGCGCGCGGCGAAGGCGCGCATGGCCTCGCCGGAGGGCTTCACCGATCCGTCGGCGCGGGTGAGGCCGAAGAAGCGCTCGTGGATGTGCGTATTCAACGGCGGACGGTCCCAGGCCTCGGGCGCGTAGTCGGAGAAGACCCAGGCGAAGGCGCCCAGCGCACCAGCGCGCGCCAGCCGCTCCAGCACCGCGGTGTAAAAGCGCCCACCGTCGTCGTCGTTGGCAAGGTATTGGGCGCGCTCGTGGCCGGGCGGACCGGCCAGGACCGTCTCGGCGTGGGCACCCGGCCGCGCGCTGGCGTAGCCGAATTCCCCCAGCAGGACCGACTTGCCGCCCAGGGCGGCCGTGGCGAGCGCGGCGGCGGGGATCACGTCGGGGTCCAGCGGGTCGGCCTCGGGCGTGGGGCGGTAGTAGACGCTGTAGGCGTGCATGGAGAGGAAGTCATTGTGTGGGGCGAGATGGTCTGGACGGAAGCCGGTGTAGCGGACCAGGCTGGGCAGGTGCGCGCCAAGGGTGACGGGCCGGTCGGAGTGCGCGCGCACGACCGCGGCGAGGGTAGCGTTCCACGCCGCGCCCTCCGCGTACGTGCGCGGGACCGCGAAGAGGTCGGGCTCGTTGGCCAGGTCCCAGGCCCAGACGGCGGGATGCGCGCCGTAGCGGCCGCAAACGACCTCCACCTGGGCGCGCGCCGCCGCCAGCATGAGCGGATCGGTGTAGGGGTCGCGTCCGCGCCGGTGGGTGGCGCTCCCGCCGGCCACGCGGATGATCGCCTCATCGCTGGCCGCACCCGCTGTGCCGCCCGCCGACGTGTCGTCGTCCAGCAGCGCCCAGGTGGGCCACCAGTTCACGCCGGACATGTGGCCGGTGAAGAAGGTCGGTAGCACGCGCAGGCCGAGCGCCTGGGCGACGTCGAGGACCACGCCCAGATCGGCCAGCGCGGTCTCGCTCACCACGTCCGGTGCGGGCTGGAAGTCCTCCCAGAGCAGGAAGATGCGCACGACGCTGAGTCCCAGCGCCGCGATCTCGCCGAACTCCGTCTCCACCTCGGCGTGGTCGAACGCCTTCCACCAGGCCATCGCCTTGTGGCGCGGCCAGTAGTTGACGCCGAGGGTGAAGGTTCGGCGCTCATTCCGGCACGGTACCCGGTTGCCAGACATACTCTCCCACCCGGCAACATTCCTCGAAACCCAAGCCGCGATAGACCGCCTCGCCCGGCGCGGTGGCGATCAAAATGGCCGTCTGGCATCCCAGGTCGCGGGCGGCACGCAAGACGGTCGCCGTCATCGCGGTCGCGATGCCACTCCCGCGCGCGGCGGGGATCGTTGCCACATTGTAGATACCGGCCTCGCCGTCACCGCGCACCAGCGTCGCCGTGGCGACCGGCTGATCGCGAAGATAGCCGAGATATTGGTAGACGGGCGGTCCACCCGCCAGCATGGCGCACAGGGCCCGGACGGCGCCGTGCGTGTGCGCCGCGAATTCGAAGCCCGCGATCAGCGTGTCGACCCAGCGGTCGTGAGTATTGGGGTCCGCCACGGCGTGAATGCGCAGCCCGAGGACAGGGGGGATGTTCGCCGTCCAGTTGACCAGATCGAGCGCCATCGCGGACGGATCACCCACATGCGCGAGCCCGTAGGTGGCCAGTGCTTCCCCGAGGTTGGTGGGCTGGGAGGACGGCCAGACATACCACAGGCCAGGCACGCCGCGCGATCTGAACGGCTCGAGCGTTGCCGCGATGCGCGTGCGCAGTGCCTCTGTCGTGAGCGTTGCCCCCCAGTTGACCCGGACCACCGCATTGCCGAGCGGGAGCGGCAATCCGGATAATGCCACAAAGGACTCGGCATGCTCGCGCAACTCGGCTCCCCGGATGCGTGCGCACCCCGTTCGATAGAGGGTCAGATAGTTGGCTTCGACGGCCGCGCTCCAGGCACGACGGGTTGTTTCATCCATGACTCCCACCTCGCCTAGGCGTGATGTGTCCAGAAGCCCTCGGGATCGCACTCGCGGATGATGCGCAGCTCGGCGGCGCTGGGGACCGGCGTCGCGGTCGCGTCGGGGGTCAGGCGCAGGTCCCAGCCGGTGTTGGCGCGCACGGTCGCGGCGTCGCCGCCGGGGTGCCACGAGCGCAGCAGCATCTCGTGGGTGTCGGGATCGAAGCCGAGGACCGCCAGCGTGGTGATGACCGCCGCCGGGCCGCCGCGCGGCAGCCCCACACGCGCGCGCCAGTCGCCGCCATCGCCATAGCCGGGGCTGGTGATGTAGCTGACGCGCTCGGGGAAGCGGTGGCGCTCGTGCGCCATGATGATGGCCAGCCGTCTCGCCAGCGAGGCGATGTCGGCTCCACCGCCGCTGCCGGGGAGTTTGACCTTGGGGTGGTCGCGCGGGCCAATGTACGAGGTGTTCAGGTTGCCAAAGCGGTCCACCTCGGCGCCGCCGACAAAGCCCAGATGCGCGTGGCCCTGGGCCAGCAGGCCCATCAGGGCGCTAGTGCGGTTGGCCCACTCGGCGCCCAGGATGTTGGGCGAGTCGCCCATGGTGTAAAGCAGGGCGTCCGCCGGCTGGTCGCGCACCAGGCCGTTCTCGAAGAGCCCGACGGCCGTGGGCGCGTGGGTGCGCTTGGCCAGGGCGAAGGCCAGCAGTGGCAGGCGCATGCCCACGAAGACCACCTCGCCGTCGCGGATCTCTCGTGCGGCGCAGACGACCATCATCTCCTGCGGCGTGTAGTTCCGGCCCGTGCGCGCCATGGTCCTCTCCCTCACGCGTAGTCTACCGGCGCGGCCAGGTGCGGCGCGTCCGGCGCGAGATCGGCCCAGCGCGCCGCGCCCAGGTGCTCCAGGTAGGCGGCGCGGTCCGGTGGGTCGAGCACCCACTCGCGCAGCCAGTCCGCGTAGCCTTCCTCCGTGCGCGTCCGCGCGTGGTACTCGGCGAAGGCGGCGTGGTCGCGCCCATAGTAGCCCTGCACCGGCGAGGGGTGCGCGCCGCCAGGCGTGTGGACGACCGCCAGCGTCTTGAAGGCGGGCGCCAGCACGCGGTTGGGGTCGCTCAGAATAACTTCCGCCGGGACGATCTCCTCGGCGGTGTAGATCACCCCGCGCGCCGCCAGCGCCGCCTCCTCGCAGATGCCCAGCCCGCCCCAGGCGTGGGCGCGCCCCTCGGCGTCCGCCCGCTGCACGTGCAGAATCGCCACGTCGGGCCGGAGCGCGGGGACGACGAGGTGTGGCCGGTCGTCCAGGGGCGAGGGCAGGACACGCATGGTGGGGTGGTCACGGGCGATGTCGCTGCCGAGCAGTGAGGTGGTCGGGATGTAGGGCGCGCCAAGCGCCGCGGCCAGCAGCGCCAGCGAGACGCTGAAGTTGCTATGGTCCTCGATGACGAGGGGGTGCGGGATGCCGTGCTCGGCGGCGCGGCGGTAGCAGTGACCCAGGCCAGCACTGACATTGCCCACCCAGGCGGCCACCACGCGCGCCACGCAGCCGGCGCCGATCAATTGGTCGAAGAGGATGTCGGAGATGGGGCCGACGAGCGTCAGGTCGCGCCGCCGCTGGCGGATGATCGCGTGGCCAGCGGCGAAGGGGATCAGCGGCTCCAACGCGCAGCCAAGCGCCACCACGCTCCCGTCGGGAACATGGCGCGAGATGGCCTCAGCCATGGTCATGCGCCGATCGGGCACGTCACTACCATCCTCCCGTGGCCGACGCGTAGCCCCGCCGGCCGTGTCCGCTGTCATGTAGGTCGTTCATCAGGTCGGGGCCGGGAATCCACTGCTCGATCCAGCCGCAGGCGCGGAAGCCCAGCGACTCGTAGAGTGGGCGCGCCTCGGGGGTCGCGGTGAGCGTCGCGAGATCGGCGCCGGCCGCGCGCGCGTCGCGCAGCGCCAGCGCCAGCAGATGGCCGGCCAGGCCGCGGCGGCGATAGCCGGGACGCGTGGCGACGTGGTAGATGCCGGCGGTGGTCCGGTCGCGCAGGACGGCGAGCGCGGACACCGGCTGGCCCGCCCAGCGCGCCAGATAGAGCTGGAACGCCGGGTTCGCGGTGGTCCAGCGCGCCATGGGGTCCGATGGCACGGCGAAGACCTCGCAGATCACCTGGTGCGCGGCTTTGGCGTCCGCCCGGCTGGTGACGGGGCCGGCCGTCGCGGCGGGGTCCGGCGGGAGCGCCGCGGGCGGAAGGGCGCGTGATGGGTTCCACCCGGTGAGCGATAGGGCCATGCAGACGGAGCCGCCGCACGACGTGAGGGCGAGGCGTCGCAGCCGCTCGCGCAGGTCTTCGGGCTCGTCGCCGCGCAGCAGCCACCACTGGAACGGCAGGCCCTGAGTCATATAGGGGGCGACGATCGCCTCCAGGTCCTCGCGCTGGACGGGCGCGCGTCCGTGGTAGCGCAGGACGATGTTCAGGAGCATGTCAGGGGCGCCGGGCGTGCGAACCCGCACGAACGCGGGTGGGGCGTCCACGTAGGTGGGCAGCTCGTGGCGGACGATGCCCAGCGAGGCCCACGCCGCGCACCAGTTGTCCTCGACGGCGCGGGCGAGCCGGGTCAGCTCCTCCAGGGCCATCGCCATGCCTCCCGCCGAGTCGATGCTCGCGTGCCGTGTCGCGCCGCCCTCCGGATGGGTCTAGCTCGCACTATCCGCGCCGTCCGACCGCGCGCGCAGCTGCTCGCGCAGCCGGTAGCGCTGGATCTTGCCGGTGGCGGTCTTGGGCAGCTCGGGGACAAAGACGATCCAGCGCGGGTACTTGTGGGGCTGGAGGGTCGCCTTCACGTGCTGTTTGAGCGCCTCGGCCAGCTCCTCGGAGGGGGTTTGGCCCTCCTGGAGGACGACGTAGGCCTGCGGCTTGACCAGGCCATCGGCATCCTCGCGGCCGACGACGGCGGCTTCCAGGACGGCGGGGTGGGCGCTGAGCGCGTTCTCCACCTCGATCGGCGAGACCCACTGGCCGCTGACCTTGAGCATGTCATCGGAGCGCCCGGCGTACCAGAAGTAGCCATCGGCGTCCTGGGAATACTTGT
>JANWHL010000168.1 GCA_025450405.1 Ktedonobacterales bacterium | reverse complement strand
GGCTCTACTGGCACAATGGCGGCACAGGCGGCTACACCAACTGGGGCGGCTTTGTTCCCGCGCGCGACTCGGCCATCGTCGTACTCGTCAGCCACGGGCCAGATGCGCGGCGCGCGTGGGGGCGTGGGCGTGGCCTCTCCATGGACGAGATTGGGCCGCGGCTGGCTCGCGAAGGCGGTCGGGGCGCCAGCCGGGACATCGGTCAAGACGTCGGCTCTAACCACTAGCGACCGTGCCGCGACCGCGTATTGACAGACGAGCTCAGCGCGCGCTCTACTGTCGCTAAGCGCTCGCCCGGCGCGTCCGCGTCGGCGAAAGCGTTGCCGCGGACGTCGACGCGGACGTCGCTGGATCGGAGGCCGTCATGGCACGGATGGTCGTGCCCCTGGCGCGGCGGCGGGTGGACATCGCCGTCGTCGCGTTCTTCCTGGTGAACCTGCTCTTCATCACCTATGTGGTGGACCTAGAGCAGTTGGTCATCGCGAACCCGTACCACTTCACCTATCCTCTCTGGCCGCCGGGCCCCGCCGTGGACGCCATCCACTGGTGGGGGCGCATGTTCGACCACGACCTGATGGCCCGCCCGGCGTGGTGGAAGATGACGATCTGGATCGACAACCTGGGCTTCGGGCCGTTCTACGTCGTCGCCCTCTACGCCTTCATCAAGGGCAAGGACTGGATCCGCATTCCCAGCATCGTCTACGCCGCGATGCTGCTCACCAACGTGCTGATCATTCTGGCCGAGGAGTATGCCGGGGCCACGCCGTCGCCGAACTTCCCGCTGGTCTTGCTGGCGAACGTGCCCTGGCTGGTCTTCCCGGTGATCATCATCGTCCGGATGGGTCTGGCCGAGCATCCTTTCACCGTTGCGGTGCCGACGCGCGCCGGAGCGACACGGTAGCCTGGCGGCGGCGCGAGTGAGGGGCTAGAGGAGGTAAGGGAACCATGAGCCTGACCAGCCGGATCGTCGCGCGCCTGGCGGGGCTGCCGCCCGCGCGCACCCACGCGGTCGCCGTCGAGCGCGGCCTGCGCGTCCCCATGCCCGATGGCGCGACGCTGCTGGCGGACCACTACTCCCCGCGCGGTGGCGGCCACGAGCCGATCGTGCTGATCCGGTCGCCGTACGGGCGGGCCGTATTTGGCATCTTCGGACGTATCTTCGCCGAGCGCGGCTATCAGGTCGTCGTCCAGAGCGTGCGCGGCACCTTCGGGTCGGGGGGCGAGTTTGACGCGATGCGCAACGAAGCGCGGGATGGCCGCGCCACGCTGGACTGGCTCGCCGCCCAAGCGTGGTTCGTCCCCAACGTCGGCATGTCGGGCCCCAGTTACCTTGGCTTCGTCCAATGGGCGGTGGCGACCGGCGCCCCGCCGTACCTGAAGGCGCTGGCGGCGCAGATCACGGCATCCCAGTTCCGGAGCCTCACCTATCCGGGCGAATCCTACGCGCTCGACACAGGCATCAGTTGGACGTACCTGCTCCACCATCAGGAGATGCCGTGGTGGCGCATCCAGTGGGCCGCGCTCCGCCAGCGCCGCGCGCTCCTGCCGGCCTTCGCGGCGGTCCCGCTGGCCAAGGCCGACGAGCTGGCCGTCGGCCACCGCGTCAAGTTCTACCAGGACTGGCTCGCGCACAACACGCCTGGCGAACCCTTCTGGGAGGACATCGACTTCAGCCACCACCTCGATGCCGTGACCGCACCGGTGAATCTGGTGGCCGGGTGGTACGACATCTTCCTGCCCGAGCAGCTGGCGGACTACGCGGCGCTCCGTCGGGCTGGGCGCCCGGTGCGGCTGACCGTCGGCCCGTGGATGCACAGCTCGCTCGGCGTGCTCGGCGCCGCGCTGCGCGAGAGCCTGACCTGGTTCGACGCCTACCTGCGCGACGAGCCCCCCCGCGCGCCCGCCAAGCCCGTGCGTATCCATGTAATGGGCGGCGGCGGCTGGCGCGACCTGGCTGCCTGGCCGCCGTCCGCGACGGCGACGCGCTGGTACCTGGGCGAGCGTCGGACCCTGGGTCCCACGCCGACGAACGGCGACGCCCCGCCCGACGGCTACCGCTATGATCCCGCGAATCCGACCCCCGCCGTGGGCGGAATCGTTCTCGGCGCCCATGGCGGCCCGCGCGACAATCGGCGGCTGGAGGCGCGGCCCGACGTACTGGTCTACACCGGCGCGCCGCTCTCCGCGGACCTGGAGGTGATCGGACCCGTCGCCGCCGAGCTCTACGTGCGGTCGAGCCTGGAGCACACCGACTTCTTTGCCCGCCTCTGCGACGTCGCCCCCAACGGCCGCTCGGTCAATGTCTGCGACGGCTTGTTGCGCCTCTGGCCCGGTCGCTGCGCGCCCGCCGCCGATGGCACGATGAAGATCCACGTCGACCTCTGGCCGACCGCGTACCGCTTCACCAGGGGCCACCGGCTCCGGCTCCAGGTATCGAGCGGCGCGCACCCACGCTTTGCGCGTAATCTCGGCTCCGGCGAGCCGCTGGGCACGGCCACCACCTTCCGCGCCGCCGACCAGGAAGTCTACCTCGATGCGGCCCACCCGTCGGCGGTGATCCTACCCGTGGCGGGCGCCACGCCCTCAGCGGAGTGACCAGAACAGCGCCGTCAGCCCGAGCGCGGTGAAGAACGCCCGCGCTTCGTGGCGCTCTCACAGGCAGGTCACCATGAGCGAGCCAACCCCGCGGGACCATCACCTCCCCGCTCTCGACCAGAACATGGTCAGGGGCGTGGTGCGCCAGGTCCTCGGCCATCAATCGACCGAGCGTGTCGACTTCCACGTGCGCCCCGCCTCTGACTGGACCGGCGTGGCCACGGCCGGTGTGTATCATGTGGAGGGGACCGCGCGGGACCGCGATCGTGAGGAGCCGTGGTCGCTCATCCTGAAGGTGCTCGCGGGGACCGCGGCGGGCCGCGTTCCGGCCTCCAGTGACCAGACCCATGGCCTCTATTGGAGGCGCTCGGCCTTCGTCTACCAATCGGACCAGCTCGATGATCTGCCGGGCGGAATCAGGGGTCCACGCTGCTACCCGGTCATGGCGCGCCCGCATGCCAGCGCACGCTCGTCGGGCGCTTGGTCACTCGCGCTTGCGTGGTTGGGGGTGATACGGTATACTGGCCTTGAATGCGGGTATCGCGTGAGGCCGCGAACTGACACGCCGAACTGACACGCTTGGAATGGGGAGAGTGAGCAATGGCCAAGAAGTCCGTGGCCGCCCGGCAGGCCAGTGCGGCGCGGCGGCAGTCGTCCGCCAAGGACCACCACGTGACGCTGGTGCGGACTCCCAACAGCGCTACTAGCACCGCCACGACCGCCGCCACGAGCACGGGGAGCGCGGGCACTGCCTCGGGCAGCATCGGGACCGAGACCGGCGCGCGTCCCACCAATGGCGCCCGCGCGCAAAACACCGCGGCAGCCCGGCTCAGCGCGCCGCGGCCCACCACCCCCCGGCCCACGTCTCCCAGCGCCTCATCTGTCGCGAGACCCGCGCCGCGCTCGACCCTGCCTACGACCACTCGCTCCGCCACGAAGCCCGCCGCGCCCACGCTGACCGCGGGCCGCTCGCCCGCCGCCGTGGCCACGCGGCCAGCCTCGCCTTCGGCCCCGACCGCCGCCATGCTCCGCCAGGCGCAGCACGCCAATCGAACCCTCACACGCTCGCGCACCAGCGCCCTTATCACGCCGGAGCACTACGCCTACGTGAAGAAGGACCTGCGCATGATCGCGGCGCTGGCGGTCCTCGTCTTCGCCGTCATCGTCGTGCTGGCGTTCATGCTGCCCAGTTAGCAAACTGCCAAGTTTGCGCGACGGCGCTTTGCCCGATGCTGTGCCAAGGGCCGGCTGGGAATCCCAGCCGGCCCTTCGTCTGTCATGTCGGCGTTCCGGGTTCGGCCCCGGTCGGGCGAGCGGCGACTTCGCGTGCTCGCCTCGGTGCCAGATACGTGGGTTGCCGCAAATAACGCTCGATCGAACCTGGGGGACACCCGATCAACGCTGGGCGCACCCGCGATTCATCCATTGGAGGTGACCGTCAACGGTGGGCGAAGGTGGACACGCCAAAGGTCCCGATCGGGGCCCCCTGCCGGTAGGTCGCGGGAATGGTCACGCCGAGCACGCGCTCGATCGCCATGGTGTGACAGCAGGTGCCCCAGTCGGCGAAGAATCGACAGGTACAATGCCACTTGCCTGAGTCGAAGGTCGTCGTGTGGGTATCGTTCTCACCTCGGAAGGCCGCCTCGAAGCGCGTCATCTGAATACGTTCCGGCTCCTGGGCATATTGCTTGGCCTTGGCGATCTTCCCGATCATGCTCGAGTGCATGTGCGTGATGCTCCTTCTTCGGCGGGCGCGGCGCGGGGAGGGCGAGCGGGATGTCGGTGGCGCGCGCGTGCCTCGCGCGCCGCGACCAGTCTGGGCATTGTCTGGACGCCCGGCACCCCCGGTCTCCGGTCGCTAGAGCGATCCGCCGCTCATTTAGCTCGACGACTGCATTCCAATGGACTTCACCACAGGGACGTCACCACGATCACGATACCGACAACACGCCCAACAGCGCGTCTCTCGCCACCCCCCTGCATCCACGATTGGGACACCGCTTAGAAGACTTGACGTAGGCGACTCGACTCCGAGGACACCGCACTGAGATCACCACGTATGCGACCGTGGCCGTCGCGTGGTGCCCGGGAACGGGCCGCCCCGCCGCAAGGGAGGCCATCCTGGCCGGGCGGTCGCTCTTCAGATAACACAAAGGCACCGGAGGCTCAGCCTCTCGGTGCCCATTTCACCCGCGCGCACGCCCGCCCGCGCGACCCTTATGCCCTGGCGCGCGACGCGCCGTACCGATGTGCGCATCGTCGGCCTCCCTTCAACAGCAGGGGTCCTCTGAAGCGGTCGGCGCGGATATCGCCCGGCCGTGCGGGTGCATGTAGTATATCATCCCCGTCTACAGAACTTCCAGCGGATTTTGTCCGGATTCCGACTGATCCCGCCAGATACCACCAATTTCCGCGCTCCCGTGCCCGCTAGTCGCGTGCCTCACCGCACCTCTCGTGCCACACGCGTGTGCCGTACCTGTATGCCACCCGCGCCTGGCAATTCGGCGGGAACGTGCCGTTGTGATAATTCACCTCACCCAGCGTTGGAGCGGCTCGTAGGTGTTCTCTTTCCGCACGATGCGCCGCGCGATGAGGTTGAAGAGGACGACCCCGGCGCGAACCGATTGCGGACTGGCCTGGCGTGTGATCTCGTCCAGGACGCGGAAGGCTGGCATCTCGCGCGGCGCCAGGGTGGCCAGCAGCCCGTGGATGATGCGCAGGCTACGGTCGTAGCGCTGCGCCGCCGCCAGCAGGTCATCCAGCGAGGACGGGTCGCCCGCAGGTTCAGCGCCAGCACATTCGCATGGTTTCAGACGCGTGCCCCGCGTGAGGTCTCGGCATCGTGGCAAAGCGCGGCGCGCACTGCTGGCACCTTGTTGGCGGCGAGCGCCGCACCCGTCCCCGTCCAGCAGCAGATGATGCCCTCGTCCACCGCGCCCTCGGCCACACTCTCACCCTCCTTCGCGCTCACCAGCGGCCAATCCCCTCCGGGTCGCCGTCCGCCAGCGGGCCATGAGGAACCACCTCGTGGCCGCGCGCGCAGCTCCGCGATCAGCAGATCGGTCAGGTGGGTGCGCTCGTCGCTGCCAATGGCAATCCGCATGGTATCCTCCTAGACTCCGGTTGGTCGCCGTTCTATCAGCGCGCAATCATGCCAGGTGCCCTCGTGGAGCTCGTGACGCGGCAGCACACGCAGCCGCGGGAAGCCGGCCTTGCCATAACACCGGATCGCGCGCGCGTTTTCCGCATGTGGGTCCACAGTCACGGCCTCCGGGCCCTCCGTCAGCAGACGTCCCGCCATGCCGGCGACCAGGGCGGTCCCGATGCCGCGGCCCCAATACTCCGGCTCGCCGATGAAGAGATCCATGCCCGCGATCCGCGCGTCCGCCGCATAGCCGTATTCCTCGAGCTCCGCCGCATCCAGCAGCGCGTACTGGATGTAGCCGATCGCCGTCCCGTCGTACCCCACGAGGCAGCGGCGCTTCGCTGCCTCGTCGTCGCGATAGAAGTGTGTCTTCACCCGCCCCAGATCGTACGGGCGATCGCGCCCCTCGTAATACTCGAGCACACCCGGGTCGCTGAGCCAGCTCGCCAGGAGCGGCGCGTCCTCCAGGACCAACGGGCGGACGGCGATATGTTCATCCCGCCAGACGATCGCATGCTTCATGATTCGTGGCACCTGGCACGAGGTCTGCGCGTGCTCCTCAATTGGCCCTCGGGCCACCGCCACGTTGTGACGCGTCCGGACGCGGCCGAGTTGGTGGCATTGTCGCACATGGCCCACAACTCGTTCGCACATGGAAGGAGTGGAGTCGTTGGAAGGGAAAAGCCTATGGTGAATGTCGCGTTACTGGTGTTGCGGGTGACGTTTGGATCACTGCTGGCCGGCCACGGGGCGCAAAAGCTCTTCGGCTGGTTCGGTGGCGGCGGATTGCGCCGCACCACGGGATGGGTCGAGACGCTGGGACTGCGGCCGGGTCGCCCATGGGCGTGGATGGCCGGACTCACGGAGTTCGGCGGCGGGGTCCTGACGCTGCTCGGGGTGCTGAATCCGGTCGGTCCATTGGCGGCCATCTCCTCGATGGCCATGGCCACCGCCAAGGTCCATTGGGGCAAGCCGATCTGGGCGACGCGCGGTGGCGCGGAGCTTCCAGTCACCAACATGGCCGTGGCCACGGCGCTCATCTGCGCCGGGCCGGGCGCGTACTCGTTGGACGAGGCGCTGGGGATCCGGATGCCGCGCTGGGTTGCCATTCCAGGGCTGGCCGCGGCGATGGTGATCGTCCTGATTGGCGTGGGCGGCGCAGACCAGCGCGCGCGGCGATGGACCCCGCGTCTCGGAAACCTCTCCAGCCTCGGCGGCCGGCGCCAGAACGGCCGGTCCGCCCAAACGCCAGAGCAGGCGGTGGCAGAGCTCTCGCGCGGCCGGGGGTAGTGCGCCAGTGGTTGCGCACATGGACGCGCATGGCCGCCGCCCGCGGGCCGAGGCGCGCCCCGAGCAGGACTACACCAGCTCTCAGGACGTCCAACGACAGTTCGGCAAGTTCTAGGGTCACCGGCCGCATCCCCCACACACCGGGGGATTCCACGGCCGCAAGCCACCCGGCCACGGGCATGACTATCCGGCCAACACACCGCCGGCGCGCCCCAGCCCGTAGCCGATCACCGTGTCGCGTCGCCAGCCTCCCCGTCCGGTCCAGGATGGGGAGGCATTGCTTTAGGATGAGGAGTCGTTGTCATCCGGGCTCCCTCGACCGGCCCCAGCCTGGGGCCGGGCCCCAGGTCGGCGACCAGCGCGCTCAGAAAGAGCTCGGCGTCGGTGACCAGCCCCACCGCCTGCGCCGTTCCCCGGTCTGAGAGCTTGGTCACGACGGCTGGGCTGATATCCACCACCACCGTCCGCACGGTCGCCGGCAGCAGGTTGCCCGTGGCGATCCCGTGAAGCATCGAGGCGACCATCACGGCGACCTCGGTGCCGCGCACCGCGCGGCGCATGGCCGTCTGCGCGGCGATCGCGTCGGTGATGACCCCCGGTACCGGCCCGTCGTCGCGGATCGAGCCGGCCAGCACCAACTCCACGTCGTGCTCCAGCGCCGCCGCCACAATGCCGTCGCCCAACAGACCGCGCCGGTGCGCCGCGTCCAACGAGCCCGCCGCGCGCAGCGCGTTGATGGCGCGCAGGTGGTTGCGGTGGCCGTGCTCCACCGGCTGCCCGGTATTCAGGTCGATTCCCAGCGACGTGCCGAAGATCGCCGCCTCGGCATCGTGTGCCGCGAGCGCGTTGCCCGCGAAGATCGTCTGGATGGCGCCGCGGCGAATCAGCGTGGCGATGCTGCCGCGCGCCGCTGTGTGGACGATGGCCGGCCCGAGCACGAAGAGCACCTTGCCGCCGTGGGCGCGCGCCGCGCGAATTGACTCCGCCACCTCGCGGATCGCCAGCGCCTTCGCCCGCTCGGAGGAGACTGGGTTTTGCATGAAACCGAAGGTCTCGCGTTCACGCGGGCGTCCCAGCGGAACCACGCGCACGCCTTCATGCCCGACGACCACCGCGTCGCCCACCCGCGCCTCATGCATCGGCACGGCGTGCGCGGTCCCCGCCGCGCGGTCCACCACGATGGCCACGTCCATCTCGATGTCCGTCACCGGCACCCAGGTGCCACCCAGATAGACCTCGGTGGGCAAATTCGTGGTCGCGTAGAAGTCGTCAGGCAGCACACCCGGCCGCGTGACAAGCTCGGTCCGCGCCTCGTCCGGCGTCATCGGCGAAGCGCCCAGCCGCTCCAGCTCGCGCATCAGGTCGTCGAGATCCGCATCGGTGTCGGCCACGACCGCGATCCGCGCGTAGCTCGGATCGCTCTCGCTCGAGCCCACACGCATCTCGCGCACCTGGTAACGGCCGCCCGAGTCGGTGATGGCGGCCCATACGCGCGGCAGCAGGTAGGTATCGATGATGTGGCCGCGCAGCTCGATCTCGGTGCTGGGCACGGCTCTTCCCCCTGACGCTATGCCATGTGCGGCGGTGCGCATGCTGCCATTCTACGCGATCCGGGAGTCGGGCACGGGCCAGCCGACGGTCGCGGCTAGCCCGCCCGGGGCCGGCGCGCGCCGAAGACCGTGACGAACAGGCAGCTCTTACCGGCGCCATGGGGCGAGCAGAAGTCGATCACCTCATCGTCAAGCGAGGTCGAGCCGACCGCGCCGAGCCCCACGGCGTGCGCGCCGAGGTGGAGCTTGCCGGCGTGAAGGGCGCACTCCAGCT
>JANWHL010000167.1 GCA_025450405.1 Ktedonobacterales bacterium | reverse complement strand
CCGGTCGCCGGCCCTGATGGACGCGTGCTTTCCCTCGGCGGATCGCTGGCCAGCGTCGTGGTGGGCCTACCGCGCGGGCCACCCGCCGCGGCGCCGTGCCGTGCCACGTCCGGCTCCGGGCCTGCGCTAGCGTCCGCGGGCGTCCCCTGCCATACGCGGGAACGCGGTCGCCAGGGGTCGTCTTCCGGATCAGGTTCGCCGGCGTCTTCTTCGACAACCTCGTCGTCCGCCGTTCCCGGTGCCAGAAGCAACTCAGCGAACAGTCCTTCGCCCAAGCCGGACGGCTTCATCGCCACCGTAATGAGCTCCCCGAGAAAAATACCGAGTGACAATACGAGCAATCCGTCACGCATTTGACTTTCCAAGGCGTAATAGAACAACAGCGTGCCGGCCACACTCATCGATACGGCGATTACAACTAGCGCCATTTGCGGCCGACGCGCGAAGCGCATAGCCAGGATCCAGGCACCACCAGCAATAAGGCCGACAATGAGGATGGCGATGAAGCGTTTCGTGTCGTCCGATTGCGGCTGATACAAGCTGGGCTTGGGAAATCCGATCTTCTGATTCGCCAACCAGTTGGTAATGACCGCGCTCCATACCGCCAGTGAGATCAGGCCGCCGATCGCGCACAGTAAGCGAAATGTAGGATCATCCGACATTCGCGGCGCCAAGGGCTGTCGGAATACGGCAGGTAGCTTGGCGACGCCCCGCAGCTTCGTACCGCCCGGCCATGCCAATTGGAGGCAGGCGCCCAGGATCGTGAGGTAGATGATGGGGCACAGGATCACGTAGATCACAAAACTCAACGGAGCCGTGATCACGTTCTGCTGGCCCGTTTGGGCACTGGCAAACAGGAAAGCGCCGATTTCCATATTCGCACCCCAACTCGGTGTGGGCCTTGTGCCTGGGAGCACCCCGACGGTCACAAGGGTTCCCACACCTCCATCTCTCACTATACCGCACAATGCGTGCGCCGGCCGCCACCGAACATCGCATTTGGAGTGATATACTGGCCGGTGTCGGTGGAGTCGGCGCGCCAGCCTCACGAGCGCTGTGGCAAGATCAGGCCCAGCAACCTGTCGGAAGGACCACCAGATGACCGTGCCGTCGTCGCACCGTCCGCGCCTGCGCGAACTTGGCATCGAGCTGGGTCGACTGCCCACGGGTCCGCTGAACGCCATCTCCGATGTCGCCGGGGTGCGCGTTGGCGTCACGACGCTGATAGCGGGCGACGGTCCGCTCGTTCCTGGGACTGGGCCGGTGCGCACGGGCGTGACGGCGATCTTCCCCCACGAGGGCAATCCCTACGTCGCACAGGTCCCTATCGTCGTCCACGTCATTAACGGCGCGGGCGAAGTCACCGGGCGGAGTGAGATCGACGAGTGGGCTTTGCTGGAGACACCGATCTGCCTAACCAACACGCTGAGCGTCGGCGGCGTCTATGACGCGGTGCTGACCTGGATGTTCCGCCAGGCGGCCAGTCTCGGCCACGAGGCCTGGGTCATCCCAGTCGTCGCCGAGTGCTTCGACGGCCATTTGAACGACATCCAAGGGCGCCACGTGCGCGAAGAGCATGTGCTGGCGGCGCTGGACGGCGCGGTTGGTGGCCCAGTGCCGGAAGGGTCGGTGGGCGGCGGCACCGGGATGACCTGCCACGGCTACAAGGGCGGCAATGGCACCGCCTCGCGCGTGGCTGAAACCGGCGGGGGCCGATGGACCGTGGGCGCGCTGGTTCAGGCCAACCACGGCGCCCGCGATGACCTGCGCGTGGGTGGTCTCAATGTCGGGCGATTGCTCACCCCCACGCCCCCGGTGCGCACAGGTGAGGGCTCGATCATCATCGTCCTCGCCACCGACGCCCCACTCGACACGCACCAGCTCCGGCGCCTGTCCGCGCGCGGCGCGCTGGGGCTGGCGCGCACTGGCTCATTCGCCGGCAACGGGAGCGGCGATTTCGTCATCGCGTTCTCGAACTACCCCGGCAACCTTGTCCCTCCCGAAGCTCACGGAGCGCCGCGCGCGCTCACTACCCTCTACAACGACGACATGAATCCGTTGTTTCTCGCGGCCGTGGAATGTGTTGAGGAGGCCGTGCTCAATGCGCTGTGCGCCGCTGGCGACATGGTCGGGCGCGACGGCCATTTCGCCCCTGGTCTGCCCAGCGACCAACTCCGCGACCTCTGGCGGGCGCACACACCCTCACGGAATGCCTGAAAGCCCCTGCCGCTCCACAGGTGGCGGACGCGCTATCCAGCCCCGGAATGCCCGGCCTGGGCGCATTACCGATAGGCCGCCGCTTGCAGCTCGAACAGCTCGGCGTATCGGCCCTCCAGTGCCAGCAAGCGCTCGTGGGTCCCTTCCTCCAGCACACGCCCGTGCTCCAGCACAATGATGCGATTCGCGAGCCGCACCGTACTGAATCGGTGCGAGATGAAGATGGCGGACTTGCCGACCGTCAGGTCGCGGAAGCGGGCAAAGACGTCGTACTCCGCCTGAGGATCGAGCGAGCTCGTCGGCTCGTCGAGGATCAACAGCCGCGCATCGCGGACGAACGCGCGCGCCAACGCGATCTTCTGCCACTCACCGCCCGAGAGCTGCTGCCCCTGGTCGAACCATTTGCCAAGCATAGTCGCATAGCCGCCCGGGAGCCGCTCGATCACCTGGTCAGCACCGCTCTTGGCCGCCGCCGCGCGGATATCGTCGAGATCATCGACGGCGTCGATGCGCCCCACGCCGATATTCCGGCTCGCCGACAGGTGGTAGGTGGCGTAATCCTGAAAGATGACGCCGATGTGGCCGCGCAACGACTCGAGGTCATAGTCCTTGATGTCGCGCCCATTGACCAGGATTGCGCCGGAATCCGGCTCGTACAGCCGCGTCAGCAGCTTCACAATGGTCGTTTTGCCCGCCCCATTGCGGCCGACCAGCGCAACCGCCTCTCCCGCCTCAATGCGAAAGCTCACATCGTCCAACGTTGGTCCGTCCGCGTCGCGGCCAGGATAGGTGAAGCGGACGTGGCGGAATTCGATACTCAAGCCCGCCCCAGGCTCGAGCGCGACGGCGCCGGGCTGACTCACGATTGTCGGCTGATAATCGAGGAACTCAAAGAGCGTATTGATGAAGAGGGTGTTTTCGTACATCGAAGAGACGCCGGTCAGGAGCCCCTGGAAACTCGTCCCGAGGGAGAGGGCGGCCTGCGTATAAAAAGTCAGGTCGCCCAGGGTGATGCGCCCCGCCACCGCCTGGAGCGCCACATAGAGATACACGGCGCCGTTCGCCAGCAGGCTGCCAAGCCCCCAGACGAAAGAGGCTAGGTACCGCGGCACCACGATCGCGCGCGCCTCGAGATAGAACTGGTCGGCCAGCGTGCGATACATGCGGATGAAGAAGTCGCCGAGCGTGAAGAGTTTGACCTCTTTGTTGTAGGTGTCCGTGGTGAGCAGCGTGTTGTAATAGGTCATCTCGCGGCGTCTTGGCGACTGGCGACGCATCATCTGATAGCCCCACCACCCATAGCGCACATTCGCCACGAAGGCCGGGATCGGCGCCAGCAGCGCCACCAGGGCGATCCACCACGCCAGGTGAGTCAGCACCACGATCATTGAGAGCAAGGTCACCAGCGTGCGCCCCAGGCCAAAAGTCTGCGAGATCATCCCAATTGGCCGCGTCGCGGCCTCGCGCTGAGCTTCCTGGAGCGTGTCGTAGAACTTGGGGTTCTCGAAGAACGCCAAGTCGAGTGTATTGGCCTTCTCCATCACCATCAATTGCACGTCGTTGGCTGTGCGCTCCTGCAGCAGTTGTTGGGCGATGTTCGTCCAGGTTTGCAGGAGGCTGCTGGCCCCCTGCGCGCCGAACTGCGCCACCACCAGCCAGACTACCAGTGTGGTGGTGCCGTGGCCACCAGCCTCGCGGATTGCCAGCAACACCCCATCGATCAGCAGCTTGCCGATCCACGCCGTAATGGCGGGCAGGAAGCCCTGGACGACATAGAGCAGCGCCAGCACGACCGTCAAGACGGGTTCAATGTGCCAGACCAGGCGCAGCACGCGCGGCAGGCCGGCGAACACCGCCACCACTTTCTCAGGGGTCAATCCATCGCCGGCGCCCGCGCCAGCTCCGGGTGCGCCGCCCTCAAACTTGCGCGCCGGCCGCCAGCGCCGCCAGACGCCTGCCAGGGCTCCCCATCTCCGCACGCCATCGCTCTCCTTAGTGACTGTCGGGAAACCCCTTGGCCGCCGACTCCGCATCATGCATTATCGGGGCGGCGCACGTCGCTCGCACCGGCCAAATGGGCAGGATGCCACCCGCCCGGTCGGGTAGCCGCCGGGCACACCCTTCCGGACACACCCTTCCAGGCGCGCATGGCTCCGATGCCACATGGGGCCTTGGCGATGGTCTACACGTGCACTTCGACGCTCAGCCTGTGGCGCACCGGCATCCGAACATCTTGCGCTCGCGGTACGCGCAGACGCGCCACCCCTTGGGCGCGTGACCACCACTACGCGGCGGCCGCTTACACGGCGGCGAAGCTAAAGCTACCGGCCCCTAGGACGAAGAACGCGAGATAGCCAACCAGCTCGAGCCCGCCCACCACGATGGCGGCGATGGCCATCGGTCGGCCCTCGACGCGTTTGGGCTGCCGCGCGATGTGCCCAAGCGCGACCAGACCCAAGATCACGCCGACCAGCCCGAAGGCGGCGCCACCTAGCGCGAGATAATGGCCGAGGCCGAGCCACGGTAGCACCTGGATCAAGCTCAGAGCGACAGCATCCACGCCCGCCCCGATCAGCGCGAACGGACTGGTGTGCGGCGGCATCGGTCCGCGCTCATAGGGTGGTACGGGTTCAGGTGGACGAATCGGGTACATCTTGACCTCTCACGAAACGTGGCCCGCGGCGACGGCTGGGTAGACAGCCGCGCGCCCACCTCGGCGGTACGGACCTCGCCAGTATACGCGGACCGCCGCTTGAGCGCAACGACGGCCGCGATCGCTGAACGCCCCGGCCTCCGCGCGCCCAACCGCTCAGGCGGGCGTGCCCGCACCGCCGGTCGTGGTGGCCCCATCCCCCGCCATGAAGCGCCGCGCCTCCGCCTCCGCCGTGGGCCGGTCATCTGGAGCGAGCCGGCCGTCGATGACCAACCCCAGGAGGTAATCCTTCAGCGGGCGCAGCCACGGGCCTGGTTCGCGGCCGAACAACGCCATCAGATCGTTGCCGTCCAGCGGGCTCTTCAGCGGGACCCGCTCCGCCTCCTCGCGCAGCCGCTGGATGCGCTCTTCGAGATCATTGACACGCGCCACCGCCCGCGAAACGCGCTCTGGCCGGTAGCTGGTTATATCGGCCCGCGAGAGGTCCAGCAGGTCGGGTAACACGCGGTCCGCGTCCAGGATCAGGCGCCGGACCGCACCATCGGTCCAATCCGCGACATAGGCGTTGGCGCGCATATGCAGGCGCACCAGCCGCGACACGTGGTCAATGAAGGGCCGGTCAAACTTCAGGCGGCGCAGTATCTCGCGCGCCATTCCCGCCCCTACCTCTTCGTGGCCGAAGAAGTGGACCTGGCCATCCTCGACCGTGCGCGTACGCGGCTTAGCGATGTCGTGGAGCAAACCCGCCCAGCGTGTGGCGGGTCGCGGCGGAGTATTGGCCACCACGCGCAGCACGTGTTCATACACGTCTTTGGTGTGGACCTCAATGCGCTGACTCACGCCGCGCAACTCGAGCACTTCCGGCACCACATACGGCATTGCGCCCAGATCGACGAGCTGGCGCAAGCCGCGCCCCGGGTCGGACGTGACGAGCAGTTTCGTGAGCTCATCGCGAACGCGTTCGCGACTGATCCGGTCCAGCGTGGCCGCCTGACGATGTATAGCCACCGCCGTCCGTTGCTCGATGTCGAAGTCGAGCTGGGCGGCGAACCGCGCCGCGCGCAGCATGCGGAGCGGATCCTCGTCGAACCGGTGCTCGGGGTCATCGCCCACCGCGCGGATCAGCCCCCGCTCGAGGTCCGCGCGGCCACCATAGGGGTCGAAAATCGCGCCCGTCAGGGGGTCCCGGGCCATCGCGTTGATGGTGAAGTCGCGGCGCAGCAGGTCGTCCACGAGGTTGTCGCCGAAGGCCACTTCCGGCTTCCGCGACGTCGAGTTGTAGACGTCGCTGCGGAACGTGGTGATTTCGATGACGTCCACATCGGGCGCGTGGTCCACCACGAGCGCCGCCGGCTCGGGACTCTCCACCGCCGCTGCCGTGGCCGGCGCGTGGCTTGGCGCGCCCTCGGCCACCGCGCGCGGGTAGTGCAGGCGGATCGTGCCGAACTGTTCGCCGACCGAGACCACCGCCACGGGGTGGGTGGCGGCTACCAGGCGCTTGATTTCGTCCGGGCGCGCGTCGGTTGTGAGGTCAACATCGCCCGTGGTCGCCCGGTGCAGGAGCATGTCGCGCACCGTGCCGCCGACCATATAGAGCTGTTTGCCATCTTCGGCGAAGAGCTGGGCGAGCGTGACAATCGTCTCAAGCATGCCGCTATCTGTCTTCCAGGGTATTCTCCCATTGAAGGACGCTTGCCACCACGGAGTGCGGGCGGCCAGGGTGCCGTGCCGAGGGCAATCGCGCACGAGCCGCGGCCCGCGCATAGCCGTGGGGCCAGCGGGAACGCCCGTCGCCCACTCGCGCTGATTACCGGCCGGTTTCGGGCGCAACACGCCGTCACAGGCTACTCGCCTTGATACCGCTCGATCCAGCCGGCGATCAGATCATCCAGCGGTCCGCGCTCCGCTTCAAGCTCCGCGTCGTGCATCATACCAGGTACCACTTTCCAGGTTTTGTCGGTAACGCCAAGTGCCTCGTACAGCCGTCGCGAAGCTCCATGCACCACCACCTGGTCACCGCCACATT
>JANWHL010000166.1 GCA_025450405.1 Ktedonobacterales bacterium | reverse complement strand
TCGGCCACCACGGCGCCAACCATCCCGTCGTCGAGCGCGCCACCGGCCGCGTCACCATCACCGCGCAGAACCACAACTTCCAGGTGGACGCTGCCTCACTGCCGCCGGAGAGCGGCTTCCGCGTCAGCCACGTCAACCTCTCGGACGGCTCGGTGGAGGGACTGGAGCACACCACCCTCCCCGTCTTCTCGGTGCAATACCATCCCGAAGCCTGCCCCGGACCCGAGGACAACCGCGACCTCTTCGACCGCTTCGCGCGCGCGGTCAAGCGGTATGCCACGCGCCGCCGGGCCTCGCTCCACGCTGGCGCGCATGGATCCCCCGTGGCCGAACCCGAGGCTGAGCAGATGGAGTTGGTAGGCTAACCGTGTCCCAGGACGATCCCCAACGCAAGGACACCATCGCCACCAGCGCCGGCACGCTCACCGTCGCCCCGGCGCGGTTCGCCGAAGTGGATGCGCTCGTCGCCATCCACGAGGCGGCCGCCGCCTCCGTCCGCGCGCGCGGCTACGATCCCGGTGAGCCGCCGCGCCCACTGCGCGACATCGTGGCGGCCCGCACCGCCAGCGGCGAGCAGTATCTGGCGCGGCTCGACGCTGCCCCGGCGGCCGCGCTGACGCTGCAATGGCGCGACCGCGCGATCTGGGGCGATGTCCCCGACGACGCGGCCTACGTCCACGGGCTCATGGTGGCGCCCGCCTTAGCCGGGCGCCGCATCGGGCGCTATCTGCTGCGCTGGGCCGAGCGCCAGGCCGCCGCCGCCGGCAAACCGTACACGCGGCTGGACTGCCGCGCCGACAATCTCGCCCTCCGCGCCTACTATGCCCGCGCCGGCTTCGCCGGCCGCAGCGAGGTCGCGCTCGCCGGCCACGCCTACGTCGGCGCGCGCTTCGAGCGCCGCGTGCCCGTCCCCGAGCGCCTCCAGACCCCGTTGGACGCAGTGATCCTCGCCCCGGCCGAGGGCTCCGACGCTGACGCCCTCCTCGCGCTCCTGGAAGAGGCGGCGCGCTGGCTGACCGCCCGCGGCATCGACCAGTGGCGGCCGGGCATCTTCGCGCGCGGACCGCTGCTCGACGAGATCGCCGCCGGCGAGCGCTTCGTGGCCCGCTGGGATGGCGTCCTCGCCGGCACCCTGCGCCTCTGCTGGGACGATCCCGCGACCTGGGGGACCCAGCCGCCCGACGCCGGCTACGTCCACGGCCTGGCGGTGGCGCGGACCTTCGCCGGCCGCGCCCTCGGTCGCGCCCTGCGGGACTGGGCGGCGCGTGCCGCCGCGGACGCCGGCAAGACCACCCTCCGGCTGGACTGCGTGGCGCACAACGCCCCTCTCCGCGCGTATTACCAACGGGCCGGGTTCACCGTATGCGGCGAAGTAGACGGCGGCACACTCTTCGAGCGCCGGCTAGCGCCCGGATGATGCACGTTGGCCGCGCCCTCGGGCGTGGAACCCCCTCTCCTCGCAAGGAGAGGGGGCGGGGGGTGAGGACGCCAGTTAGTGAAGGAGACCAGCGGTGGCGCATGAGGACATCCAGAGCGTCCTGGTGATCGGCTCCGGGCCGATCGTCATCGGCCAGGCCGCCGAATTCGACTACGCCGGCACACAGGCCTGCAAGGCGCTGCGCGAAGAGGGCATGCGCGTCATCCTGGTCAACTCCAACCCCGCCACCATCATGACCGACGAGGGCGTCGCCGACGTCACCTACATCGAGCCGCTGACGGTGGAGGTGCTGCGCCGGGTCATCGCCCGCGAGCGGCCGGATGGCCTCCTGGCCACCCTCGGCGGCCAGACCGGCCTCAACCTGGCCGTCGCCCTGGCCGATGATGGCGTCCTCGACGAGTACCACGTGCGCCTCCTCGGCACCCCGCTCACGACCATCCGCACCGCCGAGGACCGCGAGCTGTTCAAGCAGCTCCTCCTCCGGTTGAACGTCGCCGTCCCACCCAGCCTGACCGTGACCACCGTCGCCGACGCGCTGACCTACGCCGAGGAGATCGGCCTGCCCGTCGTCGTGCGCCCGGCTTTCACGCTCGGCGGCACCGGCGGCGGCGTCGCGCGCACCCGCGACGACCTCGCGCGCATCGCCGGCGGCGGCCTGGCCGCCAGCCCCATCGGTCAGGTGCTGATCGAGCGCTATCTGGGCGGCTGGAAAGAGATCGAGTACGAGGTCATCCGCGACGGCGCCGACACCTGCATCACCGTCTGCAACATGGAGAACTTCGACCCCCTTGGCGTCCACACTGGCGACAGCATCGTCGTGGCCCCCAGCCAGACGCTCTCTGACCGCGAATACCAGATGTTGCGCACGGTCGCCATCCGCATTATCCGCGAGCTGGGCGTGGAAGGCGGGTGCAACATCCAGTTCGCCCTCGATCCCCACAGCTTCAACTTCTTCGTGATCGAGGTCAACCCGCGGGTGAGCCGCAGTTCGGCCCTGGCCTCCAAGGCCACCGGCTACCCCATCGCGCGCGTCGCCGCCAAGATCGCCGTCGGCCGCCGGCTGGACGAGATCGCCAACCAGGTGACCGGCAAGACCGTGGCGGCCTTCGAGCCCGCGCTGGACTACTGCGTGGTCAAGATTCCCCGCTGGCCCTTCGACAAATTCGCGCTGGCCGACCGCGGCCTGGGCACGCAGATGAAGGCCACCGGCGAGGTCATGGCCATCGACCGGAGCTTCGAGGCGGCGCTCCAGAAGGCGATGCGCGCGCTCGAATTGAAGGTGCCCGCTGGCGACCCCGACACGGACGACCTGGAGCCAACCGACATCCGGCTCTGGCGCCTCTTCGAAGCCCTCCGCCGCGATCACGCGGATGAGGCGATTGAGGCCCTCCACGCGCGCACGGGCATCGACCGCTGGTTCCTGAACAAGCTCCGCGGCATCGTGCGCATGGAGGAGCGGCTGGCCGCCGAGCCGCTCGCGCCCGCGCTGCTGCGCCGCGCCAAGCGCCTGGGCTTCAGCGACCGCCAGATTGCCACGCTGGCCGCGCGGGATGACGAGGGCGGCGCGCTGACCCCCCAACGGGTGCGGGCGCGGCGAGCGGAGTGTGGCATCCGGCCCACCTACAAGATGGTGGACACCTGCGCCGCCGAATTCGCCGCCGAGACGCCCTACTTCTACAGCACCTACGAGCAGGAGAACGAGGCCGCGCCGCTCGCCGGAAAGAAAGCCGTCGTCCTCGGCTCGGGCCCCATCCGCATCGGCCAGGGCATCGAGTTCGACTACTGCTCAGTCCGCGCCGCCGCCGCCCTGCGCGAGGCCGGGGTCGCCAGCATCATGCTCAACTCCAACCCCGAAACGGTCAGCACCGACTTCGACATGTCGGACCGCCTCTACTTCGAGTCCCTCGACGACGAGAGCGTGCTCAATGTCCTCGAGAACGAGGCCGGCACGGACGCGCTGCCCCCCGTCGTGGTCCAGTTCGGCGGCCAGACCGCTATCAATCTCGCGGGCCCGCTCGAGGCCGCCGGCACGCCCATCCTCGGCACCTCCGTGGATAGCATTGACCTCGCCGAGGACCGCCGCCGCTTCGACGCCCTGCTGGAGCGCCTGGGCATCCCCCGCCCGCGCGGCGCGGCCGTCCGCACACGCGAGGAGGCCATGCGCGTGGCCAGCGCGATCGGCTACCCCGTGCTCGTCCGGCCCTCCTACGTGCTTGGCGGCCGGGCGATGGAGATCGTCCGCGCGCCCGCCGCCCTGGAGGGCTATCTGGAGCGCGTCGTCGAGCAGTACGGCGAGCACCCCATCCTGATCGACCGCTACCTGACCGGCCGCGAGGTGGAGGTGGACGCGCTCTGCGACGGGCACGACGTCCTCATCCCCGGCATCATGGAGCACATCGAGCGGGCCGGCGTCCATTCCGGCGACAGCTTCGCCGTCTACCCCACCCAGAGTCTGCGCCCGGAGGAGATCGCCGCCGTGGCCCACTACACGCGGGAGATTGCCCTCAATCTGGGCGTCCGCGGCCTGATGAACGCCCAGCTCGTCGTGACCGACCCCGCTCTCGATGCTGGCGAGGATGGCGCCGCGGACGCGGCCGGTGGCAACGTCTACGTCCTCGAGGTCAACCCCCGCGCCTCGCGCACTGTCCCCTTTCTGAGCAAAGTCACCGGCGTCCCCATGGTGCCGCTGGCCACGCGCATCATGCTCGGCCAGACGCTCGCGGATCTCGGCTACGCCGGCCATCCCGACGGACTCTGGCCCATCCAGCCGCTGGTCGCCGTCAAGGCCCCCGTCTTCTCGATGTCCAAGCTGATCGGCGCGGAGACCGCGCTGGGGCCAGAGATGAAGTCCACCGGCGAGGTCATGGGCGTGGACCACACCTATCCCGCCGCGCTGCGCAAAGCGTTCCTCGCCGCCGGCCTGCGCGTTCCCGCGAGCGGTGGCACGGCGCTCGTCTCCATCGCCGACCGCGACAAGGAAGAGGCGGCGCCGATCCTGCGCGAGTTGTCTGGGGCCGGCTACACCTTCATCGCGACCGAGGGCACCGCCGCCTACCTGGAGGGCCAGGGCATCCCCGCGCGCGCGGTGGGCAAGATCGGCCGCGGCGACCCCACCATCCTCGACCTGATTCGCGCGCGCGGCGTACACCTGGTCGTCAACACCATCACCGGCGGGCGCGGACCCATCCGCGAGGGTGTCGAGCTCCAGGACGGCTTCCAGATCCGCCGGGCGGCGGTCGAGTCCGGCATCCCCTGCCTCACCTCGCTCGACACCGCCCGTGCCGTCGTCCAGACCCTGCGTGGCGCCGCCGACTACGCGGTGCTGCCGCTGGGGGAATACCGGCGGGGATAGCCAAGCGCGGGCGGCGCTGGGTGCCCGCGCCGCCGTGATAGCACGGGTCAGGCTTGGCTCAGGTCATGGTACGGCCTGGTGACGCGTGGTATGAATGCGTGCTTCGTGCGCGCGCCGACGGCCGGCGGCGGGTGTGGCTCGTGCTCACACGAATCAACGTGTCCGGCTTCAAGGACATACGAGGATGTATGAGGTATGCGCGGGAGATGTCGCATGACTGCGTGCCCCGTCGCCGCTCAAGCGCCAGGTCCGCCTATACCCGACCCGTGGCGTCATGACGAAGGCTGAGTGAGCTGTCCACGCAGATGTTCACTCAGCCGCTTGACGAACTCGTCAGAGGTCATTTTCTGGTTGACGACCTCCTCGAGCCAGACGCCCGGTCGTGCGTCGTTGAGGCTTGCGTCAACGTCAATGTACTCGTTCTGCCGCAGAAAAGTCAGCCCGGCGATAAGGCCAGTTCGTTTGTTGCCATCGACGAAGGGATGATTGAGCGCAATGCCGACCATGTACAACGCAGCCTGGCTCACCATGTCAGCGCCCGCGTAGTACGCTGCGTCCTGTGGTCGGTGTACTGCGCTTTCCAACAGTCCTCGTTCGCGCAACAGGGCCGAGGGTTGCCCGGCCCGCCGCAGAATTTCGCGGTTGAAGGCGATGATTTCTCCGGCCGTGAGGTAGACGATCGGGCGCGGATCGGCCATCGCCTACTTATCCCGCAAGTAGTCAAGCACGGCGGACGAATGGTTCATCACTTGCTCAAAGGCCGCCATGATCTCGGGGCGCACCGCATCCGACGTGACTAGCGGCTGGTGCAATACGAACCGCATCGCGGCCGCTACACGCTCCTGTTCCTCAGCCGGCAGCGCGGCGATCTCGTCGATGAGGCGCCGCACGCTTTCTGTGATCACTAGGAAGCACCCCCTTTCGTAGCGCTGTTTCAGTATACCATTGGCCAGCCAGAGGTCGTGTCCAATGGGGGCAACATCGGGGCGGCCTACCCCGAACGCGAGCCGCTTGAGGTACGCGTTGTGGAGATCCAGAGTGCGCTGGCGTCCATAACTGGCCTGTCGCCTGTGCCGGCGGTGTGCGTCGTGCCAGTGCGCATGTTGGAAGCCTGGCTCCTCTTTGATGAACACGCGATTCGCCTGGCCGCCGGCAACCCGAATGGGCGCCTATCGCTTACCTTACCGCCGCCCCCGCATATGGAGGCGCTGCCCGATCCAAAGCGCGTGCTTCAGAACGCGTTCCTGACCGCGAGCGGCCTTTCGGGCCGGCGGCGCAAGCATTTCGCCACAGCGCAAGCCGTGCGTCGCCTTGGTGACGTGATCACCGACTTCTCCCCGCTGCGCCTGTTATCCGCCTTCGACCGTCTGGAGCGAGAAATCCAGGCTATCGTACAGGCGAACGGCTGGTAAATCGACGCGCGAAGGACCCGTCAGTCGGTGCTCGCGTTGCCCATGTGCTCGCGCACGAAATCACCGATCCGACGGATCGCGCGCATCGGCTCCGGCATGTAGCCCAGGAACACCTGGAAGACGTGCCACATGCCCGGCCAGATGTCGAGCGTGACGGGCACCCCCGCCGCGCGGGCACGGTCGGCCAGGCGGATCGCGTCGTCGAGCAGGATCTCGTCGTCGCCCACCTGGATGAGCAGCGGCGGCAGCCCACTCAGCTCCGCGTAAAGCGGCGACGCCAGCGGGTTCCGCGCATCGGCCTCGCCAAGATAGACCCGACCCGACGGGATCACGCCCTCCGCGCTCAGCCACGGATCCACTCGCGCCTGTGTGCGCAGGGTCACGCCGGTGCCCGCCAGATCGGTCCACGGCGAGAGCAACACCAGGCCCGCCGGGAGCGGATCGCCCGCATCGCGCAGCGCCACCGCGGTTCCCACCGCCAGCCCACCCCCCGCCGAATCGCCCGCCATCACCACGTGCTCCGGCGCGATCCCGCTCGCGAGCAGCCAGCGATAGGCCGTCTGGGCGTCTTCCACGGCGGCGGGGAACACGTGTTCCGGCGCCAGACGGTAATCCGGCAGCAACACCCGCGCGCCGCTGGCGCGGGAAATGGCCGCCGCCAGCGCCCGGTGGGTGCGCGGCGAGCAGGTCGTGTAGGCACCGCCGTGAAGGTAATACACCACACGGTCGGCCGCCGCCTCCGGTACCGCGACCCACTCGGCGGCC
>JANWHL010000165.1 GCA_025450405.1 Ktedonobacterales bacterium | reverse complement strand
CTCGGTCCCACCGTCGCCCGCGCCGTGCGTATCCCCAGCGTGGCCCTTGCCTTTGCCATGCGCGCCGGGGTCGGCGCCCTGGACGGTGACCTTCCACGCCAGGAGGGTGCCATCGCTCTGCTTGGTGGCCTGCACCTGTACCTTGTGGCCCACCGCCGCCGTCAGATCCGTCAGGCTGGAGGCGTGCTCGCCATTCACGCGCGTCTGGGCATTGACGGTGATCGTGGTCGCGGTGGTCTGGCCCTCCGCCAGGACCGTGATGGTGCCGCCACTGGTTCCGGCGGTATAGGACTTGAGCACGCCTTCGATGCCGATCTCGTGCTGATCGCCATGATCGCCCGCCTCCGGAGTGGAGTGTCCATGCGGGCCGGCGGGTGCCGACGGCGCCAAGAGCGATCCCAGTCCTCCATGGGTATGGGTGGCGGCGAAGGCCGCCACCGTGCCGCCACCCACGAGCAGCACGGCGCCAGCAACGGCGGCCAGTACCTTGCCGTGAGCCAGAGTGAGCAGTTTGGAAGGCATGCTTGTGTTCTCCTTCATCCGCTTTCATGTGCCAGGTGTCCAAGTAATGCCCCGGCGCGACCGCCACGAGGTCGCACGATGTCGCCGGCACGCTCCTCGCTCTTCAGGGTCGTTGGGTGGACGACGCTCGTCCATCCGTAGGTTGGCCACGAACGTCGTCGGTCGCGTTCACTCATGTATATCGGGCGTGGACGTGATTCGTTAGGGATGGGGGACCCTGAGGGTGCGCGGCGGGAATTCGGGAAGCTTGTGCCCTTGGCTGGCGCCGACCTATCAACTATAATGACCGGTGTGATGACCCGCGACGGCGCGTCCCATGACAGGACCGTATTGAGTCAGGAGTATCCTCGGTGTCTCGGCCTCTTCGCGCCCATACGCGGGCGCTCCAGTTCATGATCATGCCCTTGCTCGCGCTGGTCCTGCTCGCGGGTTGCGATAGTGGTCAGGTAGGCGGCGGCTCACAGGGCTACGCCATCCGCGTCACTTTTAACGCGCGGCCAATCACCGCGATGAGCCAGTTCTGTCAGGAAACGCTGGTCGCCCTGGCCTTTGTGACCGCGCTCGGGCCGAGTCAGTGGAATACGGCCAGCGGGAATCGCCCGGCCAACCTCGACGCGAACGCGCTGGTGCAGCAGGGGTACGAGATTGAGACGACCGTCAACTTTTATCAGTCATTTCTGCTGGTTGACCATCGCGGCTCCCAGCCCACGCGAGGTCTGGTGATCATTGGTGGAGTGGACGGCGCCGACAGCTACCAGGCGGACGGGGCGCCGCGATTGGTAACGGGCAATCGCTACCTGCTCGTGTTCGGGCCAACCTACGATGCCACCGCGCGCACCTACACGACCTCGAAGCTCATGATCACCAACGCCTATCCCGTGAACGCGAAGCAGGAGGTGGTGCTGCCAGTGTCGGGGAGCGCGACCCAGCCGATGACGCTGAACAGTCTCTTCAAGCAACTCTCCTCCTGCCCGCATTGAGTGGTGCCAGTCCGCCACACGCGGCCCGGGCTCGACATCGCGGCGAGGGGAATCTCCCCTCGCCGCGACGCGTTGTGGGTTAGTTCGCCGTGCCGTCTCCGGTCAAGAAGGCGTGACACGGTGCGATGGGCTACTTCGCGGAGTTATGCGCTTCGAATGGCTGCGGCAGACCGAGCCGACCATCGGACCACGCCAGATAGAGCGTGGCATTCGCGGTCTGGACGTAGTTGTCGGTGTAGTCGCCGAAATTGGGGACGATATCCGACGACACGGCGTTCCAGTTGGACGCGACCGTGGTGATCAGGGTGTTGCTCGACGGCGTGGACGTCGTGCGCGGATTCACGCCAAGCGCGGCGTACACGTTGGTCACCGCGGTGTTGGCGGAAGACCGTCCGTAGAACGAGATGTACAGTTTGCCACTCGTGCCGGCGTTGCGCAGCGCGGGCAGCATGTGCCAGCCGCCAGTGCTCCGGTTGATTCGCACGGGGGCCGACTGCACAGGAGTGAGCGCGCCGAGGTTATAGCTCTGCATGAGGATGTCCCCGGCGGGATGGAGGCGGGCGTCGTTCCAGACGATGCTCACCGTCCCATAGGGATCGCTCACGGCGATGCGCGGGAAGTCATTCATCGGGAAGCGGTTGTAACCCGGGATCATCGCCGCGGCCATCGAGATGATGTTTGCGGCCTGGACCGCCGTGGGACCCGCGCAGGGTGAGGTCGACGCCAGCGGCAGGCACGACGCCGGTACCCGGTTCACCACCTCCTGGGTAGGCTCGGTGGCGCAGGGCGATCCAACCGCGAAGTTGGTCGTCCAGTTGTGCTCGTACGCGACATAGACGTCGCCCGTGCTGGCATCAACGGCCGGATAGGCGCCCTCGTTCTCGCAGAAGTTGGGATCACCCGGGGCGACGGTGAAGTAGGGAGCGGCGGGCGCGCCGAGGCCCACAAGGCTCCCATCGCCGCCGTTGTGGCAGTTCGGGATGGCCGGATTGCTGAGGTCACACATGGCCAAGTCTTCGACGCCGCTGAAGCCAGAGCTCGGGCCAAACTCGGTGTAGGTCACATAGAGCCGACCGCGGGCCTGGTCAAGCGCCAGGAAGTCTTTGTCGAGGAAGCCACAGCTGGTGAACCCGAAAGAGCTCTGGCAATCCGAGCTGATCGCCGCCACGATGGGCTGCCCACAGCCCAAGGTCGCCGTCGCGCCGGAGCCGACCACCTGGCAGGCGGTCACCGAGATGGCGTCCTCGGGGACATTGAACGGGATATAGATGCTGCTGATATAGAAGTACCGCGCGCCGCCGACGGTGTAGGCTTCGACGCTCGGATCGCCTTCGGTCAGCGCGGAGTTGCAGTTGGCGTTGGGCAGGCCACCGAGGTCGAAGAACGACTTGCCGCCATTGTTGGAGAAGCCGAAGCCCGTCAGCTCCTCTTTATTCATCGGCGCGCCGCAGCCGGCGAAAAACCCGGTCGCGTCGTTCCAGGCCTCCACCACATAGGGGCCGGAGCTGGCGATGGATGTTTCCGATTGTCCGTAGGCTTGCACGCCGGACGGGCTCACGTCCTCGGCGGGCGTGGCGGCGTCCACATTGGCGGCGGAGCCGCCGCCGCCATTGCGCGCCAACGCCTTGAGATTCGCCGCCGCCCGAGCGCGAGCGGACGCCGAGCCACTGAGCTGAGCGCCAAAGCACGCCATTTGGGCGCCGGACGACACCTGGATGCCGTGCCCCACTTTGTTACAGAACGCCTGGTTCTTTGTGGCGGCCGCGCCGGCCGCGTGGGTTGGAGAAACGTTCGCGAATGTGATGGCCAGCAAGCCGAGGATCGCCAGAGGGATCGTCAGGTACAGGGCCAGGCGCGAACGAGTGCCCGCGCCGATTCGGTGCCGCTTCACGATGGACCTCCCGCTTGAATGGCCGGCGCGCGCATCGTTGTTTGACGTCCGTTGACGCCCGGTGCCGCCCGGCACGGCGACTCGAGTCCACACACCACGGGACACGAAGCCATGGGACGCGCTGTACACCATGGGACACGACGTACGGAACGCACTCCGCGAGACACGCTCCGCGAGACGCACTCAAGGGGCCGCACTCCACGAAACGCTCAGAGCGGGACGGGGGCCGCGGGGCGCCGTGCCCCTCGGCGAAATGGGTCCGCAGGGTGCCACGGCGCGCGGTCGCGCCGGCTTCCTGGTGGTCATCGAGGCCGCCACGGTTGGGGAACAGGCACCGTCGTTCCGCGTGGGGCCGATCCGCACCGGTCGTTGAGCCGATCCATTCGCCCGGGCGCGGAGCGGTGACAGGCGTTACCGGCGGGGCAAGCAGCGTGTTGGGCGCCGAATTGTCCGCGTACTCCTAGCGCGGTCGGGGCGCGAAACGCTGGCGACACGGCTGACGCGTGTTGGGCAAGAGCGCGGATGGGGCCGCACAAATAGTGCCAAGTCAAGGAAGAAGGGGGTCAATTTGGCGTCACATTCGCAATGCGGGATGACAGCATCAATCGGACGGGCAGCCTCTGCTGCGCACCATACGCCGGCCAACGGCGGCATGGCCATCCAATGGCGGAGGGGGCGTGGCCGGCGCGTGCGAGGCGCGTGAGAAGTGGTGGCGGAGTGGAGAAACGCTATGAGCGGCCGCGGCCGAAGATGCGGAGCAAGGCGAGGAAGAGGTTCACAAAGTCCAGGAAGAGGCGGAAGGCGCCGAGCAGGGCCACCTTGCCGACCACGCTCTCATCGCCGCTGGACGCGAGCGCCGCGCCCTGGGTCTTGATCCACTGGACGTCGCGGGCGGTCAGCACGCTGAAGATCACGATGGTCGCGTACGTGACGATCCAGTAGAGGACCGGGCTCTGCAGGAAGAAGTTGACGATGCTGGCGAGGATGATGCCGATCAGGGCCATGATGGCGATGGCGCCGATGCGCGCGAGGTTGATGCGCGTGGTGTAACCGATGACCGCCATGACGCCGAACATGCCCGCCGTGGCCAGGAACGTCCAGGCGATGGTCCCGAGCGAATAGACCACAAAGATTGAAGAGATCATGAAGCCAAAGACAGCGGCGAAGACGAAATACATTAACAGGCCCACGGCGAGGTTGACGCGGCGAACGATGGGGTAGAACCCGAAGCCGATGGCCAGGTAGGCCACGAATCCGATGATTACCACCACGGGATTGAAGATGATCACCGACGCCGGCGACTGGCCGGCGGCGATCTGGTTCTTGGCGGTTTCGCCCACCGCGTAGGCGACGCCAAAGCCGAGCGCCAGGCCCAGCGCCAGCCAGATGAAGGCCTGGCGCATGACCGCCGAGATGTCGAGCTGGTAGCCGAGGCTATACGGGCGGCTCGGAGTGTACGCATCGCCATAGTTGCTCATGAACGTCCTCCAGTACTCAACCGCATCGCCGCGCGCGGCACGCGGCCGACCGCGGCTGTCAACGCGCCGTCCGGCCACTCTATTGTACCGCATGTGGTCTACGCGCTCGGCTATTATCGCGTGCGGCGATTATGGCGGTCGGTAACCTCAGGCTGGATCTCGGGGAGAAGTCCGATGACGGGCGGCCGGCAGTGGTACGGGCGAACATGTCGGCGCGACCTCGGGTGAAGACCGTGGTCTGTCGAGGATGCGGAACTTCAATTCCGCATCTAATCCTGAACGTCAGGGGCGTCGTGGGGGCCGGGGGCAAGGAGGGGCGAAGATCCAGCGGTGGCTCGCCCCTGGCGCTATTTTCGGGAGAACGAAGCGTACATTCGGCGCGCCATTGACCTTGGGCGGCACCCTTGTTGTATGCTTAGATCGGGAAGAGTAGTAGCGACGTCCGGTGGGCGCGCCACCCCGTCTTCCGCCGCCCCACCAGTCATGCGCTCACCGAGCGATTTGGCCGCGGGCGGATGTGATCACCGTACAACTGAAGAACCAACCCGTATATGCCTGGGAATAAGGCCCGGGTGTCTCTACCCCGCGACCATCGCAATCGTGGGACTACGGGTGAATGACGGCTTGCGTGCGCCTCAGTGCCCCCTCCCCTAGCCCCTCTCCCGTCGCGACGGGAGAGGGGAAGCCGGAGTGACGCTCCGACGTGCCTCGCACCGCCGTGCCGATTGGCTCACACCCGATCGGGATGCTTCACCCGTGGAGCGCCGGAGGAGACTCCGGCGCCGCGCGGCGAACCGTCTCGGGTCGGGTGTCGTCGTTTCTGGAGGGAGTTGGGCCGTGCGTGGTGTGCTGATCGTGATGGGCAGCGACTCAGATTTAAAGACCATGAAGGGTGCCGCCGACGCGCTGGCCGAGCTGGGAGTTCCGCACCAGGTGCGCATCGCGTCGGCCCATCGGACGCCCGAGAAGGTTGCGGGGCTGGTGGCGGCGGCTGAAGCTGATGGCTACGGCGCCATCATTGCCGGGGCGGGCGGCGCGGCGCACCTGCCGGGCGTGATCGCCGCCGGGACCTCGCTGCCGGTCATCGGCGTGCCGATCGCCTCGGGCGCCCTGCACGGCATGGACGCGCTCCACGCCATCGTTCAGATGCCCAAGGGCATTCCAGTGGCGACGGTGGCCATCGACGGGGCGTATAACGCGGGGCTCCTCGCGGCGCAGATCATCGGCGTGGACGATGCGGGGCTGCGCGCGCGCCTGGCGGACTATCGCCGTGCGCTAGCCGAGCAGGTGGAGGCGAAAGATCGGCGGCTCCAGGAGGGCGGCATCGGGGCGTATCTGGCCCAGCCAAAGGCGTAGGCGGGATCGCAATGAGGACACAGAGGGGACCGAGAAGGGAGTAGGAGTGCCGGCGCACGGGCGAGACGGCATGAATGCCACCGGTGGGTATAGAGAGGCGAGACGGTGATCGAGCGCTATTCGCTGCCGGAGATGGCGGCCCTTTGGGCGCCGGAGCGGCGTTTCCAGAGCTGGCTGGAGGTCGAGATCCTCGCCTGTGAGGCGTGGAGCCGGCTCGGCGTCATCCCGGCCGAGGATGTCGCGCGCATCCGCGAGCATGCCACGTTCGCCGTCGCGCGCATCGAGGAGCTGGAGCGCGAGACGCGCCACGACGTGGTGGCCTTCACGCGGGCGGTCTCGGAGTCGCTCGGTCCGGAAGGCAAATGGGTCCACTATGGGCTGACGTCCACCGACGTGGTGGACACGGCGCTGGGCCTGCAACTGCGCCGCGCCAACGACCTGCTGCGCGCCGATCTCGCCGCGCTGATCGACGTGCTGGGCGACCAGGCGCGGCGCCACCGCGACACCGTGATGATGGGTCGCACTCACGGCATCCACGCCGAGCCGACGACCTTCGGGCTCAAGCTGGCGCTCTGGCGCGAGGCGATGCGACGCAACCAGGAGCGCTTCGCCCGCGCCGCCGCCGATGTCGAGTTCGGCAAGATCTCGGGCGCTGTGGGCACGTACGCCAACGTGGACCCGTTCGTCGAGACGTACGTCTGCGAGCATCTGGGCCTCACCCCGGCGCCGATCTCTACCCAGGTGCTCCAGCGCGACCGGCACGCGGCGTATCTGGGTGCGCTGGCGCTCATCGGGGCGACGCTCGAGCAGGTCGCGACGGAGATACGCCACCTGCAGCGGACCGAGGTGCGCGAGGTGGAGGAGCCATTTTACCAGGGGCAGAAGGGCTCCAGTGCCATGCCCCACAAGCGCAACCCCGTCTCGTGCGAGCAGATCTGCGGTTTGGCGCGCGTCCTCCGCGGCAACATGGTGGCGGCGTACGAAGACGTCGCCCTCTGGCACGAGCGCGACATCTCGCACTCGTCGGTCGAGCGCATCATCCTGCCCGACTCCACGCTGCTGGCAAACTACACGCTGCGCCGGATGACGAGCATCCTCCGTGACCTACGGGTCTACCCCGAGACGATGCGCCGGAACATGGAGCTGACGCATGGCGTGATCTACTCACAGCGGGTGCTGCTCGCGCTGGTGGAGAAGGGCCTGCCGCGCGAGGCGGCCTACGACGCGGTGCAGTCCATGGCGATGCGCGCCTGGGAGGAGCGGCGGCCGTTCCGGGAGCTGCTGGAGGGCGTGGCACTGGTGCGCGAGCACTTGAGCGACGCGGAGCTCGACGATTGCTTCGACTACCGGCACCACCTGGGCCACGTCGCCACGATCTTCCGCCGCCTGGGGCTGGACGACGCCGGCGACCAGGGCGCGCCGGCGGACGGTGAGCGCTCGGCGGACACGGAGCGTTCGGCACACGGGGAGCGGTTGGCGCCGGGGGACGCGGTCGGCGCGTCCAGCGGCATTCAGTGAGCCGGCGGCCGCCGGCCATTCGCGAGGGGGAGACCGCATGCGGAAGGGCGAGATGTTGTACGAGGGCAAGGCCAAGCAGGTTTTCGCCACCGACGAGCCGGACGAGGTGATCGTCTTTTACAAGGACGACGCCACCGCCTTCGACGGCAAGAAGCGCGGCACCATCACTGGCAAAGGCGAGCTGAACAACCACATGTCGGCCATCTTCTTCGAGATGCTCGAACAGCGGGGGGTCCGCACGCACTTCGTGCGGACGCTCTCGGACCGCGAGCAGTTGGTCAAGAAGGTGACGATCGTCCCGATCGAGGTGGTCACGCGCAACATCGCCGCGGGCTCGCTCTCGAAGCGGCTGGGCCTGCCCGAGGGCGAGGAGCTCCCGCGGCCGATCGTCGAGCTCTATTACAAGAGCGACGAGCTGGGCGACCCGCTGATCAACGACGACCACATCGCCATCCTTGGGCTGGCCACCCCGGAGCAGGTGGCGCGTATCCGCGCGGCGGCGCTGGCCATCAACGACGTGCTGCGCGAGCACCTGGCCGCGCGCGGCGTGCTGCTGGTGGACTTCAAGCTGGAATTCGGCACCGACGCGGCGGGCAACCTCCTGCTGGCCGACGAGATCTCGCCCGACACCTGCCGCTTCTGGGACGCCACGACACGCGAGAAGCTCGACAAGGACCGCTTCCGGCGCGATCTGGGAGGTGTGGAGGAGGCGTACCAGGAGATGTTCCGCCGCCTGGGAGGCACTGTCCCCGCATGACCTTCCTCGCTCGCATCCACATCGCCCTCAAGCCCAGCGTGCTCGATCCCCAGGGCGCGGCGGTGGTCCGCGCCCTGGGTTCTCTCGGCTTCGACGAGGTGGCCGACGTCCGCGTGGGCCGCTACGGGGAGCTGCGGCTGGCGGCGCCCGACGAGGATGCCGCCCGGGCGCGCGTCACGGCGATGTGCGACACGCTGCTCGCCAACACCATCATCGAGCGCTACGAGTTCACGCTGGAACCCACACCGGCCGAGGAGACCGCATGAAGTTCGCCGTCATCGTCTTTCCCGGCTCCAATGGCGATGAGGACGCCGCGCGCGCGGTGACCGACGTCCTCGGGATGCCGGCGGACCTCGTGTGGCACCAGACCGCCAGCCTGGACGGCTACGACGCCGTGATCCTGCCCGGCGGCTTCGCCTACGGCGACTATCTGCGCGCCGGGGCCATCGCACGCTTCGCGCCCGCCATGGCGGCCGTGCGCGCCCACGCCGCCGCGGGCCTGCCGGTGTTGGGCATCTGCAATGGTTTCCAGGTGCTGACGGAGGCCGGGCTGCTCCCGGGTGCCCTGCTGCCCAACGACCACCTCCAGTTCCGATCCGAGCTGGTGGATGTGCGGGTGGAGACGGTCGCGGCGCCGTTCACCAGCGGTTACCACGCCGGCGAGATCTTGCGGCTGCCGATCGCCCACGGTCAGGGCGCCTATTATGCCGACCCCGCCACGCTGGACGACCTGCGCGCCCACGACCAGATCGTCTTCCGCTACGCCGGTCCCAACCCCAATGGCGCGGTGGACGCCATCGCCGGCATCCGCAACCGCGCGGGCAACGTGCTCGGCCTGATGCCACATCCCGAGCGCGCCATCCATCCCCGCCTTGGCTCGGCCGACGGCGCCGGCATGTTTACGTCGCTGCTGCGCGCGTGGGAGAGGGTGGTCCTCCATGCCTGAGACGACGGTGG
>JANWHL010000164.1 GCA_025450405.1 Ktedonobacterales bacterium | reverse complement strand
GCCCCAGCCACCACGCAATGGGCATGGATAGCCATCAAGGGCGCCAGCGGGCAATTCTACAATGGCCACTACGACTTCGATGAGTACCTGGGAGGCGCGGATGGGCGCAATGACCAGTCGGACATATTCCAATGCCCTGGGGGGCCAAACGCCGCTCAGGGGTGTTGGCAAGGGGGCGCATCCACGGAGTACTGGGACTACTCGCCCTATTTCTACGAGACGTACGTCGTCACGCAGGAGCGTTGCAACGGCGGGGCATGGTACAACGATCAAGCAGCTAGGCAGAATCAGGGTTATTACCCCACGACGAAATATGAATACGAGGCCTACACCGATTGGGTGGACTTCGCGAACTGCAACGGCCACGATGAGCAGATTTACGCTCAGCACACGTTCATCATGTACAGCAACGGTGGGCTTGTCTCGGAGCATACGTGCAGCTAACCACCAGCTTCCACCATGGATTGCTGATGATCGCCAGGTTTGCGTTAGGATTCCACAGCCGAAGGAGGAACCTCGATGTCGACTACATCAAGTGCACCTCCCTGGCCGCCCGCCGCACCAGAGGGCGCGGAGCATGTGGATGTCGGCCGGTTCCCGTTCGTATAACTCTTGGTTGACACGCTCGGCCAAGCGAAACCCCTGGCTGGTGTAGAATCCGACGGCGGACGGGGTCGCCGAGACGTAGAGCTCGCGCGCCCCCTCATCGCGCGCCAAGCGGATGACCTCGCCCGTTAGCGCCGCCGCTATCCCCTGGCGCCGGTGCGCCGCGTCCACGAAGAGCGCGGCGAGCTGTGCCGTGCTATCGGCGAGCCGATACCGCACCATGGTGATTCCTACTAACCCTCCTTCCGCGAACGCGCCGATGGCCGCGCCACCCCGCCCTTCCATTCGGCGACGTACGACCGCCAGTGATCCGCGCTCCGCGGCGAGCGGCGCCACGCTGTGCCCCTCAGGACGAGCCGCCCCGCGACCACCGAGTAGACGACGGAGCCGCTCTCTGAGACGTCGATCTCGACGACGCGCGCCAGTTCGGCGATGGCCACTGGCCTGGTCTCCACCATGTCGGTGCTCCTCGCGAGGCGGCGGCAGCCCGCCTGGCCCATGGGCTATGCGCGGGCCGGCGAACGTGCTATGGTATGCCTGTGTGTCCGCCGTCTCCTACGCTGCTCGCGGAGCATGCGCCCGCGCGCGCGTTCAGGCGATTGTCAGGTGGGCAGCGCGCGCATGCCTGGCGGGTGTCAGGCCCGTGCGCTATGATCTACACTTGCGAACCGCGCGCCCGGCGCTTTTTGAAGGTCCGGGAACGCCGGGCCGCACCCACGAGGAATCACGCCGCCGAGGAGGTTGGGGGAAGTCCGATGGAACTGCGTCGCAGACTCGCTCGCTGGGGTGTCGCCCCATTGCTGGTGGTGTTCTCCGCCATCGTCTTTGGTGGGTGCGGCCCGGGCACGTCCACCGGGGAACGGACACCGTCAATCCTGAACCCGTCGGGCCCAGTGGCCCTGAAGGAATCGTATCTCTTCTGGTTCATCCTGGTCGTGGCGACGATCGTGTTCGTGGGCGTGACGGGCGTCCTACTCTACTCGATCTGGCGGTTCCGCGAGCGGCCGGGTATGCCGGCCCCGCGCCAGATCTCGGGGAACACGGCGCTGGAGATCGGGTGGACGATCCTCCCGGCGGTTATCCTGTTCATTGTGCTGATCGGCACGATCTACACGATGGTCCAGATCACGGAGCCGGCCCAGGCGCAGTCGCTGACGGTGCGGGCCATCGGCCACCAGTGGTGGTGGGAGTTCCGCTATCCGGGCTACAACAACGATAATCCCGGCTCCAATCAGATCGCGGTGGTGGTCACCGGTGACGAGCTGCATGTGCCCGTGGGCATGGTCGTCCATGTGGACCTCGAATCCAATAACGTGATCCACAGTTTCTGGATTCCGGAGCTGGCGGGCAAGACAGACGTGATCCCCGGCCACAACAACACGTTGTGGTTCCAGGCTGACCGCGCTGGCACGTACCGCGGCGAGTGCGCGGAGTACTGCGGGACGCAGCACGCTAACATGGACTTCATCGTCGTGGCGCAGTCGCCGGATGATTTCGCCACCTGGCTCCAGGCGCAGGAGGCGGTGGCGGCGACGCCCACCAGCGACATCCAGAAGGCCGGCCAGCACGATTTCCTGACGCTGGGCTGCGCGGCGTGCCACTCGATCAGCGGCACGATCGCCGCGGCGCAGGTTGGGCCGAACCTCTCGCATTTCGGCAGCCGGAGCTTGATCGCGGGCGGTGTGCTGAGCAACAACCCGGAGAACCTGGCGACCTGGCTGAACGACCCGCAAGCGGTCAAGCCGGGGAACGATATGGTCCTTCCCGAAAAGCTCAACTCAACCCAGATTGACGAGCTGGTGCAGTACCTCGAAAGTCTGAAATGACGGCGGCGCGGCGGCCCGTTTCGTGCGGCGCCGCGCTGAGTCTTCGACCTGACCGGATACCCCCTGACCGGATACCCCTAGGTGCGGAGGAACGACCATGGCGACCGGGACCGTAGTCACCCGCGGGAGGGCGATCCCCAGGCAGCGCTGGAGCGATACCACGCTCGGCTCCTGGATCACCACCACCGACCATAAGCGGATCGGCATCCTCTATATCTACACCGCCTTCACCTTCTTTCTGGCGGGCGGCATCGAGGCTGAGCTAATCCGCCTGCAGCTGGCGCAGCCGAACGAGAAGCTGCTGACGCCGCAGCAGTACGACCAGGTCTTCACGATGCATGGGACGACGATGATCTTCCTGTTCATCATGCCGATGATGACCGGTCTGGGCAACTATGTCGTGCCGCTGATGGTCGGCGCGCGCGACATGGCCTTCCCGCGGATTAACGCGCTGGGCTACTGGCTGCTGCTCTTCGGTGGCCTCTTCATGTACGCGAGCTTCCTCACCGGCGGCGCGCCGAACGCGGGCTGGTTCAATTACGCGCCGCTTTCGGACGCCGCACCCGCGTGCTTTGGCGCCCCGGTGAATGTGGCCACGGCCCCGCTCAGCGGGTGCTTCGCGCCGGGCCAGAACGTGGACTTCTGGATCATCGGCCTGAACATGCTGGGTATCGCGTCGATCACCAGCGGCCTGAACTTCATCGTGACGGTCTTCCGCCTGCGCGCGCCGGGGCTGACAATCAACCGCATGCCGCTCTTCACCTGGATGACGTTGGTGACGAGCTTCCTGCTGGTCTTCGCGATGCCGAGCCTGACGACCGCCAGCGCGCTGCTGCTGCTGGACCGGCACCTCGGCACGCACTTCTATCAGGCGAACCACGGCGGCGACCCGCTGCTGTGGCAGCACCTCTTCTGGTCGTTCGGCCATCCGGAGGTGTACATCCTGATCTTACCGGCCTTCGGCATCATCTCGGAGGTGCTGCCGGTCTTCTCCCGCAAACCGCTGTTCGGCTACACCTTCGTGGCGTGGTCGGGGGTGGCCATCGGGTTCCTCAGCTTCACGGTGTGGGCGCACCACATGTTCGCGGTGGGGTTGCCGCTGGTCGCACAAGCGTTCTTCGCCTCGACGACGACGCTGATCGCTATCCCGACGGCGGTGAAGATCTTCAACTGGGTCGGCACGGTCTATGGCGGCAAGCTCAAGTTCGACGTGCCGATGTGCTTCGCCCTCGGCTTCATCGTGATGTTCCTGATCGGCGGGCTGAACGGCGTGGCGCTGGCGGTGGTGCCGTTCGACTATCAGGCGACGGATAGCTATTTCGTCGTCTCCCACCTCCATTACGTGCTCTTCGGTGGCAGCGTGTTGGGCATCTTCGCCGGCATCTACTACTGGTTCCCCAAGATGAGCGGCAAGATGCTGAACGCGAAGCTGGGCTATCTCCAGTTCTGGCTGTTCATCATCGGGCTGAACCTGGCGTTCTTCCCGATGCACATCCTCGGGCTGCTGGGCATGCCGCGCCGCCAGTACACGTATCCGGCCGGCCTTGGCTGGGACGGGTTGAACCTGACCGCGACCATCGGGGCGCTGATCATCGCCCTCGGCGTGCTGGTCTTCCTCCTCAACTGGGCGCTCACGCTCTTCTGGCCGCGGTACGCGCCGGTGGCCTCGGGCGACCCATGGGACGCCTTTACGCTGGAGTGGGACACGACGTCACCGCCGCCGGCCTACAACTTCGAGACGATCCCGGTGGTCCGCAGCCGGCGCCCGTTCTATGACCTGAAGCATCCGGAGGACCCGGACTGGAAGCGCACCGGCCACTGAGGTCCGCTGAGATCCGCGCCGCCCGCCATTCGGGACGAGCGGCGACCCGCGTGAAGGAGCGAGCACGGCGATGGGGGCGGGGGAACAACCGGTGACGCTTGGCCGCGGGCGCGGCCGGCTGAACGCGATCACCCTGATCCTCACCGTACTCGCGCTGGCGGCGTTGTTGGCGTTGTTGGGGTTGAGGCTGGTGGCGGCGAGCCAGCAGGTGGGGAGCCAGCCACCGCCCTCGCCGCTGGTCGGCCACCGGGCGCCGGACTTCACGCTGGCGGTGCTGAACGGGACGCCGGGCCAGCGGGTCCACCTGGCCGACCTGAAGGGCCACCCGGTCATCGTCAACTTCTGGGCGTCGTGGTGCCAGCCGTGCCAGGAGGAGTCGCCCATCCTGGAGGCGGCCTGGCAGAGATACAAGGCGAATGGGATCATCATCATTGGGGTAAGTTATCAGGATAAGCCGGCGGACTCGCTGGGGTTCCTCAAGCAGTACGGGATCACCTACCTGGTTGGGCTCGACGACGCCGACGGCGCGATCGCGGTCGCCTATGGCGTGAGCGGTGTGCCGGAGACCGCGTTCATCGATCGGTCCGGCGTGGTGGCCCAGAAGGTCGGCGGTCCTTTGGATGACGCGACACTGGCGCACGCCATCCAGCGGATCCTGAAGTAGGAGGTCGCGCAGGCGGGCGTCGCGGCCAGGAGCGGGCGGATCGACTGGCGGGCAGGCGCCCTGAAGGATGCGGGTAATCGCGGGTGGCGAGGGCGGTGGAAGCCGGGTAGGCGCCCTGAACGGCGCGGGTAGCACGAGGAGCGGGAAGCTATGTCGGGGCTGGGAGCCGTCGGCTGGGGGACGGGAGCGGCCGCGTTCATCGCGGGCGTGGTCTCGTTCTTCTCGCCGTGCGTCGCGCCGCTGGTCCCCGGCTACATGAGCTATCTGGCGGCCACTTCGGTGCGCCACGTGGACGTGACGCCGGCGGGTAGCGCTGGCGTGGGTGGCGCGGCAGGTAGCGTGGCCGTGTTGGCGCGGCCGAGTGTGCGAGTGTGCCTGCTCTTCGTGGCGGGCTTCTCGGTCACGTTCATCGCGCTGGGGCTGGCTGTGGCGTCGTTTGGGACGCTGCTGAGCGCCTACAAGCTGGTGCTGGAGACGGTGGCCGGCATCGCGATGGTGCTGATGGGCGCCTTCCTCCTGAACCTGCTGCCGCGGGCGTGGATGGAGACGCTCTCCCACGAGTGGCGGCTGCGGGCGCCGGCGGGCGCGGGCGTGCTTGGCGGGCTCGCGCCCTTCGCGCTGGGGGTGGTCTTCGCGGCGGGCTGGACGCCGTGCATCGGCCCGGTGCTTGGCTCGATCCTGCTGTATGTGGGGGCGTCGGCCAACATTGGAAAGGGGTTCGTCCTCCTCACAATCTATTCGCTGGGCTTCGCGCTGCCGTTCATCGGCGTCGGGCTCGGCTGGTCGTCAGGGCTACGGGCGCTGGGCTGGCTCAAGCGGCACGGCCACGTGGTCACGATGGCGAGCGGGGTAGCTCTCATTCTGGTCGGGCTGGTATATCTCTCTGGTCAGGCCGCGCAGTTCTCGGCCTGGGCGCAGCGTCTGACCCCGCTGGGGTTGGGCTGAGCCGGGGGTGGGCACGCGTGAGCGTCAGGAGCGACAGGCGGTCGGGTGATGTTCCTCGCGCTGCGTGTGCTCATGCGGACGGTCCATGTGGTGGCCGCCAGCGCCTGGATCGGGGGGAGCATCTTCTACCTCGTGGCGCTAATTCCCGCGCTGCGGAGCGGGGGACCGGCGCCGCGGGTGGCGGCGGAGGTGGCCGGCCACTTTCGCCAGCTGGTGAATGTGTGCATGGGGCTGCTGCTGCTCTCGGGCGTGTACCTGACGGCGGACCGCTTGACGACGACAAGCCTAGGCCTGGCGTACGTGGTGGTGCTGGGGGTGAAGATCGCGGTGGCGCTGGCGCTGTTCGGTCTGGCGATTTACCAGGCGCAGGAGGGGGTCAGCCGGCTGCGCCGGGAGCGGACGCGGCTCTGGAAGGCGGTGCCGCGGCTGATCCTGGGGTTGGGCCTGGTGGCGTTCCTGCTCGGCGCGCTGCTGACGGCCCTCTTCGAGGGATAAATGGTTGGCGGAAGACGGAGGCGTGGCGATGATCGACGAACTGGTCACACCCGAGGTGGGGACACCGACGCGGCGCCGCAAGGTGCCGTGGGGGTTCGTCGTGGCCGGGGTCGCCATCGCGGCGGCCATTGGGTACCTGGTCATCGCCAACACGAGCGCGACCGCCGACTACTACATGACCATCTCCCAGCTGCGCACCTGCCACGCCTGCGATAGCCGCGCGGTGCGGGTGGCGGGGATCGTCGAGCAGGGCTCTGTCGTCCGCGACGACCAGACCCAGGTCATCCGCTTCAGCATCACAGAGGGCACGGACGTGCTGCCGATCACCTATGCCGGGGTGGTCCCCGACATCTTCCGGCCGGGGATCACCGTGGTGGTGGAGGGCCAACTGGGCACGCGCGGCGTCTTCCAGGCGCGCACGCTGCTGGCGAAGTGCCCGTCGAAGTTCCAGAACGCGACGCCGGCCCCGGCGCAGCCCTGAGTCGTCGTCGCGGCGTTTCCGCGCCCATTCCGGCAAACATCCCTGGAGAGGCAATCACCGTGCGGTTCTCGGATCTCGGCGCGATCGCGCTGCTCCTGGCGCTGGTCTTCGCGGTCTATGGCATCGTCGCCTCCGTGCTCGGGGCGCGACTCGGCCATGCCGGACTGGTCCAGAGCGGGCGGCGCTCCGTGCTGCTGGTGTCGCTTTTCCTGGTGACGGCGGCGGTCGCGCTGATCGCGTCGTTCGTGCGTCACGATTTCGGCGTGGCGTATGTGGCCGAGCACTCCAGCCTCTCCATGCCGTGGTACTACACGACGGCGGCCTTCTATGGCGGGCAGGAGGGCTCGCTGCTTTACTGGGCGCTGATGCTCTCGCTCTTCGCGGCCCTGGCGGTGGGTCTGAGCCGGCGGGCGCCGGCCGATCTGATGCCGTACGTGGTGGCCACGCTGCTGGCCATCGAGGGCTTCTTCCTGGTGCTGCTGGTCTTCGTGGCCAGCCCGTTCACGCGCTCGCGGCTGGTGCCCGCGGACGGCTCAGGGCTGAACCCGCTGCTGATGGACACCGGCATGCTGGTCCACCCTCCCATGCTCCTCATGGGCTACATGAGCTTCTCGCTGCCGTTCGCATTTGCCATGGCGGCAATGCTCACCGGCCGGCTCGACGCGGCGTGGCTGCGCTCGATCCGCCGCTGGATGCTGGCGTCGTGGACGATCCAGACGCTGGGGCTGCTGCTGGGCGCGTGGTGGGCGTACCACGTGCTGGGCTGGGGCGGCTACTGGGGCTGGGACCCGGTGGAGAACTGCGCGCTGCTGCCCTGGCTGGTGGCCACGGCCTATCTGCACTCGGCGATGGTGCAGGAACGGCGCGGCGCGCTCAAGGTCTGGAACCTTGGGTTGGTGATTGCCGCATTCGCGCTCTCGATCTTCGGCACCTTCGAGGTGCGCAGCGGGCTGATCAACTCAGTGCATTCGTTCGCGTACTCGGCCATCGGGCCGTGGTTCTTCGCCTTCCTCGCCGTCATCCTCGTCGTGGCCGTGGGGCTCTTCGTCTACCGGCTGCCGCGGCTGCGTCCGGAGCAGGAGTTCGAGTCGGTGGTCTCGCGCGAGGGCAGCTTCTTGCTGAACAACCTGGTGCTGGTGGGCATCGCCTTCGCGACCTTCTGGGGGACGATCTTCCCGCTCATCTCGGCCACGTTCGGCCACCAGACGATGACCGTGGACGCGCCGTTCTACGACCGCGTGAACGGGCCACTCTTCGCGCTGCTCATCCTGCTGATGGGCATTGGGCCGCTGCTGGCCTGGCGGCGCGCCTCGTGGGCCGGAGTGTGGCGCAATTGCCGCTGGCCGGCGCTGGCGGCGGCGGTGGTGGCGATTGTCCTGCCGCTGCTGGGAATGCGGGCCTGGTGGGCGGTGATCGGGTTCGCGGTGTGCACCTTCGCGGCGGGCACGATCGTCTACGAGGTGTGGCGCGGGGTGCGCGTGCGCCACGGGCATGGCGAGGCGTATCCCGTCGCCCTCGGGCACCTAGTGGGGCGCCACCGGCAGCGCTATGGCGGCTATCTGGTCCATCTGGGGCTGGCGGCGCTGGCGGTCGGGGTGATCGGCTCGCAGTTCTTCCAGCTCGAGCGCGACGCCAACCTCACCCACGGCCAACACATCGCCATCGGGCCGTACGCCATCACCTACGTGGCGACGAGCGATGTCGCGCGCGGTGATGTGGAGACCGTGACGGCGCACCTGCGCATCAGCGACGGCGGGCGAACCGTGGAGGACATCTATCCGGGGCGCAGCATCTACGCGAACTTCGAAAACCAGCCCACCAGCGACATCTCGATCACGACGCACGGGCTGCGGGACCTGTATGTGTTCCTGGCCGATTGGAACGGCGCGGACCAGGTCACGCTGCGCGTGTTCCTCAACCCGCTGGTACCCCTGATCTGGCTGGGGGGCCTGGTGATGCTCCTTGGCGGCATCATCTGCTGGTGGCCGGAGCGCCGCCGGGTGGTGGCCTCGCCGCTGCTGGAGTCGCGGGTGGCGAGGATGGAGGTGGCCGTATGAGCCCCAACGCGACAACGCCCAACGCGACGACACGCGCGAATGCGCTGGGCGCGGACGCGCGCGCAAATGCGGCTCCAGTGGCCACAAGCGCGACCGCGACGTCGGCGGCGCCCGCGCGCTGGAAGGCGCTGCTCCGCGATCGATCGGTGCTGGCGGGGCTGCTGGTGCTGCTGGCGGTGGCGGCGGTCTGGGGCGACGTGATGCTCCGCGGCGCGGGGCCCGAGACGCTGGACCAGCGTGTCCACGATGTGGCCAGCCAACTGGAGTACCCCGGCGCGACCAACATCTCGGTGGCCGACGCGCCGACGATCCAGGCCGCGCAGATGCGCGCGTTTATCCGTGACCGGCTCCAGCATGGCTGGAGCGAGGACCAGGTCATCCAGTATTTCGTGGACCACTATGGCGAGAGCATCCGCGAGGTGCCGCCATTTGGCGGGCTGGACCTGCTGATGTGGCTGGCGCCGGTGGCGCTGTTGCTGGCGGGCGTGCTCATGGTCACGGGCGTGGGACGCCAGTGGCGGGCCGCGGCGGCCGCGCCCACGGGATCGCCGGTGGCGGACTATGGGAGCACGGCGGACGCTGAGGACGCGCTCACCGATGCCGACCTCGAAGCCTATCGGCCAATGCTGGACGCGGACCCCGACGTGGCGGACTACACCGCGCCGCGCACCGCTGGATCGGAGGCCAAGTGATCCCACTTCTGTGGGCCGCTCTGCTCGGGTTGTCCGCGCTGGCCATTGTGCTGGCTCCGCTCTTTGTCCCGGCGCCCGCCGGGGACGCGGACCCAGCCGCCGCACCGGCGCTGGCCGAGCGCGAGCGCGCCGCCAAGGCGGCGCTGCGCGATGTGGAGCTCGACTACCAGCTGGGCAACCTCGACGGCGACGATTACCGCGCGCTGCGGGACCGCTACACGCGCCGCGCCCTGATGGCACTCAAGGGGCGCTATGACCGCGAGCGCGCGCTGGACGCGGCTATCGAAGAACGGGTGGCGGCGCTGCGGGCGTCGGCCCCAGCCATCCCGGGGAACGGGCGGGGGAGCGTTCACAATGAGGACACAGAGGACGCAGAGGGCGAGAGCATAGAGAAGACGGACCGCCCGACACCCAAAGTGGTGAAGCGGACAGCGGCGGGACAGGCGGAGGGGCTGACGCGTCGCGAGGGCGGGCAGCGTCCGCGCGGCAGGGGCCAGCCGGAACGCGGTGGTGGGCACGGCGGACAGAGTCGGCACGGCAAACGTGGGCGAGGAAGGGCGTAGGGAATGAAGCGGCGACGGGGACTCGTCACCATCAGCGAGGAACACATGCCGGCGGCGCGCCAGGATGGGTCCTGGGCGCGGGCCGTGCGTGGGGCGCTGGTGGCGGGTCCGCTCGCCGTGCTCATGGGCGCGATGCTCATGGGCGCGATGCTCATGGGCGCGATGCTCATGGGCGCGATGCTCGCGCCGGGGGCGCTGGCGGCGTCCAGGACGGCTGGTGACAACGGCGCGATCGACGGGCAGCTGGTGGACGGCACCACCGGCGGCAAACCGATCGCGGGCCAGCGAGTGACGCTGCTGGCGGGCATCGGGCTGGGCCAGAAGACCCAGGGCACGGCCGTGACCGACGCTGGGGGGCTGTTTCACTTCACCGGCCTGGCGACGGACCAGGGGAGCGTGTACATCACCACGACGACGTATCAAGGCGCGCCCTACAGCTCCGATCCGCTCTCGCTGGCGCAGAACGCGCGGCTGACGGTCACGCTGCTGGCGTATGAGGCGACCTCCAGCGACGCGCGGATTGGCATCTCGCGCGTCGTGATCGACGTCGGGAGCCCGCACACCCTCGCGGGCACGATTCCGGTCTCGGAGCTGGTCACGGTGGTGAACGCCGCCCAGAAGACGTATGTGGGGTCGACGGCGCCGGTCAACGGCAAGCCAATGAACCTGCTGCGCTTCGGCACGGCGCCGGGCGCGACCAATCTCGCCACCGGGCAGGGCTTCGACAGCGGCCAGACGATCCAGGTGAACGGCGGCTTTGCCACCACCGCCCCCGTGCCGCCCGGCCAGACGGAGTTCCAGTTCAGTTTCGAGTACCCCTACGATGGCACGCGGTCCGATCTGACCTATCAGGCGTTCTATCCGACGATTGGCGTTGTGGTGCTGGCGCCGGCGGACGTCAGCCTGACCTCGACGGGGCTGGGGACGCAGGAGACCGTGCCGCTGCCAGGCGGCGCGCGGGAGCACGTGCTGCAGGGCGGTCCATTCCCGGCGGGCAGCGGCGCGGCCGTGCGCCTGGCGGGGCTGCCGGTGCCCGGCGAGCATAGCGACTTCGACCCGCGACTGCTCTACGCGCTGGCCGGGGTGCTGGCGCTGCTGGCCTTTGGCCTGGCGGCCTACGCGGTGCGGCGGGGCCGGCCCGTGGCGGTGCCAAACTCCGCGACGGGCATGCGCGAGCGGAGTGGCGAGCGGAGTGGCGAGCGGAGTGGCGAGCGGAGTGGCGAGCGGAGTGGCGAGCGGAGACGCGCGCCGCTCGCGGAAGCGCCACCGGTGGACGGCGTGGACGCGGTGGTGGTGGGCCGGATGTTGAAGGCGCTGGCGGAGCTGGATCGTGCCCACGACGGCGCCACGGTGGACGATGAGGCGTACCGGGTCCAGCGCGAGGCGCTGAAGGCGCGGCTGAAGGCGCTGATGTTGGCCGAGGATGCGACATCTCCCGCGGGGGGAGCGCGCCCATGAGCTCTATTGCCCGCGTGGAACGTGATGGGGTCCTCTCCCCCAGCCCCTCCCCGTTGCGACAGGGAGGGGAGCGAGAGCACTTAACCGCCGAGAACGCGGAGGACGCGGAGAGGCGCGGAGTCGACCACCCCTCTCCCTCTGGGAGAGGGGTGCCGGCGCGCGCGCTGGCGGTGGAGGTGGTGAAGTTAACGCGGGCATTTGGCCCCAAGCCGGTGCTGCGGGGTGTGGACCTGGCACTGGAGCAGGGGGAGCGGCTGGCGCTCTTCGGGGCGAACGGCGCGGGCAAGACGACGCTGCTGCGCGTGCTGGCGACGCTGGCGCGGCCAGACGCCGGCACCGCGCGCGTGGGGGGCCTCGATGTGGCGCGCGAAGCCGATGCGGTGCGCCGGATTGTGGGCTATGTGGGACACCAGCCGCATATCTACGAGGAGTTGACGGTCCGCGAGAATCTGCGGTTCTTCGCGCGGATGTATGGCGTGCGCGATGCCGCCGGGCGCGCCGAGGCGCTGATCGCGCGCATGGGCCTGGCGGCGCGGGCGGGCGACCGGGCGCGCACGCTCTCGCGCGGGCTGCTCCAGCGGCTGGCGCTGGCGCGGGGCATCGTGCAAGAACCGGACGTGTTGCTGCTGGACGAGCCGGAGACCGGGCTGGACGCGCAGGCGTTTGGGCTGCTGCGGGATCTGGTGGAGGAGCGCGCGGTGGCGGGGCGGACGACGATCTTCACCACGCACGCCGCCGAACGCGGGCTCGAGCTCGCGAGCGTCGTGGCGGTGCTCGCGCGCGGGCGCATCACGTACGCCGGTCCGGCGGCGGGCCTGGATGCGGCGGCGCTGCGGACGATCCTGGACGACAGCGCGGGAACGGGGCGCGGCCGATGAGCGACACGAACATGACGCGCATGACCACTAGGGTCAACACCACGGAGATCAGTCCACCCGGCGTCGGCGGGGACGGCGCGCTCGGCACCGCCAGCGCGTTCGCCCGCCAGGTGATGGCCATCGTGGCGAAGGACCTGCGCAGCGAGCTGCGCACCAAGCAGACCTGGAGCGCGATGGCCCTCTTCGCGCTGCTGGTGCTGGTCGTCTTCAACTTCGCGTTCGACCTGCGCGTGGAGAACACGGCGGCGGTCGCGCCCGGTGTGCTCTGGGTGGCCTTTGTCTTCGCCAGCATCCTGGGGCTGGGGCGAACGGTGGCCGCCGAGCACGACCAGGGTCCGCTGGACCGGCTGCTGCTCTGCCCGGTGAACCGCACGGTGGTCTATTTCGCCAAGTTGATCGGCAACGTGCTCTTCATCGGCGTGGTGGAGGTGGTGGCGGTGCCGATCTTCGCCATCATCTACAATGTGCCGGTGGCGCTGGGCGGCCTGGTCCCGGTCGTCGTGCTCGGCACCATTGGGGTGGCGGCGGTGGGGACCCTCTTCGCCGCGATGGCCGCCAACACGCGGGCGCGCGAGCTGTTGCTGCCCGTGTTGATCTTCCCGCTGCTGGTGCCGGTGGTGATCGCCGCCGTGCGGGCAACCAGCGCACTCATCGTCCCGGTCGCGCGCGACGCTCCCTGGGTGGGGCTGCTCGCGGCTTTCGATGTTATCTTCCTGAGCATCTCGGCCGTTGCCTTCGAGTATGTGGTCGAGGACTGAACGGGGGTTTTATGCAAGTCGCGCGAGAGACCACCGGCGGTGTCGCGCCGCCAGCCGCGGCATCCCAGACGGGCGCGCGGCGCGTGCGCACGCTCATCGGCGCGACGCCCGGCGAGCGCGCCGTCACCGCGCTGGGGCTGGTCACGGGCGTGTGCATGCTCGTGACCATCTGGGCGATCCTGGTGGCCGCGCCGGTGGATGTCGTCCAAGGTATGCCCTTCCGCATATTCTATTTTCACGTGCCGGTCGCCTGGGTGACGTTCCTGGCGTTCTTTATCGTCTTCGTGGCGAGCGTGGCCTATCTCTGGCGGCGCGACGAGCGCTGGGACTGGATGGCGCGCGCCGCCGCCGAGGTGGGCACGATCTTCACAACCGTCACGCTGATCACGGGGTCGCTCTGGGGGCGGACCATCTGGGGCACCTGGTGGACGTGGGATCCGCGGCTGACGACGACGCTGATCCTGTGGTTCATCTACGTTGGCTACCTGATGCTGCGCTCGTATACGGGGCGCACGGCCTCGGGGGCGCGGACGGCGGCGGTGCTGGGCATCGTCGGCTTCGTGGATGTGCCGATTGATTATCTCTCGGTGACGTGGTGGCGTTCGCTGCACCCACCCACAACCTATGTGCAGTCCGGGCTGCCGGCGTCGGCGGCCGGTACGCTGATGTTCTCGCTGTTCACCTTCACGCTGCTCTTCAGCCTGCTGCTGGTGCTCGCCTACCAACTGCAGCGCGTGCAGACCGGCGCGGAGAAGCTGCGTGGGCAGGCGGAGGGGTAAGGAGCATTCGATGGGATACCTGGTGGTGGCGTTCGCCGCGGTCTGGATCGGCATCGCGGGCTATCTCGGCTGGCTCGCGCTGCGGCTGCGCGGCGCGCGGGCCGAGTTGGCGGCGGTGAGCGAGCTGGTGCGCGAGTCGTCGGCGGAGAAAAGCTAGCGCCGAGGGCTAGCGCGCGGCCTGGCGCGCGGGCCGGACCACGGTCACGGCTAGTGACGCGGGGCGCTGGCTCTGGTAAGATAAGCTAGGAGTCGCGCTATTTTCTGGGACGGCGCGGCACGCAACGGGACAAAGGGGCGTGACCCGGCTCCGCCGGACGTCACGCGCAGATAGACAAGATCGATCGGGCGGCTCAGGCAGGTCGGAGGAGGTCGTATGCCAGAGGACTACGAAGCCATCTATACGCACCCGAGCGGGGCGACGGCGATCTTCACGCGCCGGAACGGGTCTCTGGACGCCGTGGCGCGCGGCCTGGACTCCGAGCAGTTCTGGGTGTTCAAGAATGTCAAGGCGCTGCTCGTCCGCAACGACGAGGAGGACCTCGCCGAGGCGACACGCATGATGGAGAGCCTCGGCTTCGTGGCGCGGCTGCGTCGCCTGGCCCCGCTGGCCACGCCGGCGCCGGTTGCTGTCGCCGAGCCGGTCTACACGGTAGAACCCGCCGCCGCGCACGGACATCTGCATGGTCCGGCGCCGAGCTACTGGCCCTTGATGACCGGTGTGGCGCTGCTCATCGCCATGGGTGGGCTGGTGGTTGTCCAGAACCTGCCGTTCATCGTGGCGATCGGGCTGGTGTTCGCCTTCATCTGCGTCGTTGGCTGGAGCCTGGAGCCGTTCGAGGCATAGTCCCTAGGCATCGCCGCGTGGCCGTCCTTCTGTCCGTGAGTCAGCCGACGACTCCGTCCCGGACAAACTCCGTCCAGTCTAGAGGGAACACGTTCATGAGCGCATCAGTCACCGCGCAGGGAGCCGCCCAGCACGAAGCCGCCGCTACCACCGAGGCGCGACCGCTGGCGTGGTATGGAATGGTCTTCTTCATCGCCTCCGAGGCGGTGTTCTTCGCCAACCTGATCGCCGCCTACCTCTACCTGCGGGTGCGCGCGGGCGCGTGGCCGGCTCCCTCGGACGCGGCCTTTACCTTTGAGTTGAACAAGGTCCTGGTGGGCATCAATACGGTGATCCTGCTCTCCAGCAGCTTTCCGATGCACCGGGCGGGTCGCGCGGCGGCGCGCGGAGATCGGGGCGCGCTGGTGCGGAACCTGATCTTTACGGCGATCCTGGGCGCGGCGTTCTTGAGCATCCAGGCCTACGAGTTCACACACTCGAGCTTTGGGCCGACCTCGGGCATCTTCGGCTCGACGTTCTACACACTCACCGGATTCCATGGGGCCCACGTGACAGCGGGGTTGATCTTCATCCTGGTGACGACGGTGCGTGCGGCGCGCGGCCATTTCTCGGCCAAGCACCACCTGGCGGTCCAGGCCGCGGAGATGTACTGGCACTTCGTCGATGTGGTGTGGATCTTCCTCTTCACACTGGTGTATCTGCTGACGAAGTGATGGCGAGGCCCTCCCCCCCAACCCCCTACCCATTGCGATGGGAAGGGGGAGTCGGTCAGGCAGGGGGGCGGCCACACACCAGCGGGGTGGCGCGAGCATCATCCAGTGGGCCGGCGGTGTGCCGGCCCATTTCGCGTGTCCGCGCCTGGGCCACGCGGTGATGCTTGGCGAGCGGGCGGCAATCGGTGGTCCGCATCATGGGGGCATACCTGTTGATGGGGGGAGAAAGGGCACGGTAGACGGTGTCGGTGCGCGTGGAGTAGAGTACGGGGAACGCGGTTACCCGGTGAGGTGGTGGGTCCTGACCACGCGACCCGCCACTCTGCCGCGCTGGGACCGGTGACGGAAGGACGGCCCAGAGATGAAGCGGATATCCGATGGATTCCCCGCGGGCGCCAGTCCTGGGCTCGAGAACCCGGACGACGCCGCGCCGCGACATGTTCGCTGCTCGATCTGCGAGCATCGCGTGGGGGGCAGTGTCACCTATCTCGAGGAGACGGGCGACGTGCCCGATCCGCGGCAGTCGTGGACGCTGTGTCAGACCTGCGCGGCGGCCGTGCGTGTGGAGATGGAGCGTTCACCGGTGCTGGGTGCGCTCCGCGTTCGGATCGCCGTGGGGTTGGTCGCGGCCGAGCGGTCGCCGCGAGCGTGGCGCAGACCGCGGTCGGGCATGACCGACGATGCGTGGCTGCACTTCCTGTTCTGGGGCTTCGGCATCGCGATGTTCGTCCACATCGTCGTGATCGCCTGGATTGCCACGCTCATACGCTGAGCGACGCGTGCGGTGAGTGGCGCGGGCGGTGAGCGATGCGGAGGGGCGTCCTGGGGGAGCGGGGGAGAGCGGTGAAAGAGACTCGACCGCGCGAGACGCGAACGCGCAAAGGTGGGGGACCCATCGCACTGGCGGCTGCCGGGCAGCGGCGCTTGGTGGAAGGCACCGGAAATCCACGAGTGACGGCGGCGCTGGCCATCGGCGACGCGCTCGTGTTCCTCGTGTTCGCCGGCGTTGGGCGTTCGAGCCACCACGAGGCGTCAGGGTTCGGCGCGCTGGCGGCGGTTGTTGGGACGGCCGTGCCCTTCGTGCTCGGGTGGTTTCTGGTCGCGCCGGTCGTGGGCGCCTACCGGCGCGCGAACCTGCGGTCGCTGGGGGCGATGTTGGGTCGCACGCTGCTGGCATGGGTGGCGGCGTGGCCGGTGGCGATGGCGCTGCGCTGGATCTTCGCACCGCGGATTGCGCCGCGGGACTTCGCCATCTTCGCGCTGGTGGTGCTGGCGACCAATGCGGTCTTTCTGGGCGTCTGGCGCGGCCTCTTCGCGCTGGTGATGGGACGGCGTGGCGCCGAGCGACGCTGACTGCCGCTGCGCGGCCCAGCGTTAAGGTCAGATCCGCCTGGCCGGCGGGATGCCGGCGGTACTTCAGTCCCCACGGGGGCGACATAATGGCGACACGCGCGCGGAAACCTGCTACTCTTGCCCTTGCGCCCGCCATCAATTGCCTCTCGGCCACATGCCTGTCGTGTGGCGCGACAGTGGTGCTTCATGGGGCGGTCGCGGTGGTGAGGAGGACGCGAAGGTATGAGGCCGACTCGCACAACCACGCGTGGGGTGGGCGGACGCGCGCGCGGTCCGTGGTCGCCGTCTCCCAGCGCGGACGCGCCAGCGGGGGATGGCTGGTCCACGCGTCCGCGGCATCGCGACTCCGGTGGATACACGCTGGCGAGCGTACGGGGCGATCGGCCAGATGCGGGACATGAGCGCGCCAACGCGGGGAGGCGGCCGCCGGTGACCGGCCAGCGGTCTAGGTCAGCGGCGGGACGCGCGGCAAAGCCCTTGCCGGCGCACGCGTCGCGCGGGCCCGCGACGGACGGCCGGCGCGCGCCAGGCGCTGAGGATGGGCGCGCGGTGGACCCAGTGGAGTGCCCGACGAGCAAGGGACAGCCGCTGGACACGGTGCTGGAGGCTGAGGCGGCGACTCGCGACGCTGGCTAATACCCCATCCGCAACCCGATACGGGTGCGGTGGGCAGGCGGGTCTGACCGGTTGCCACGGGGCGGGATCAGGCGCCGGGAGCCTGGGTGAGCGCCTGGGCGCGATTGTAGGATTCGAGCGCACCCACGTAGTCGCCCTGACGGATGCGGGCGTCGCCGAGCAGCCGGTGGACATCGGCACTGTCGGTGCTGGCGGCGAGCGACTGGAGGTCGCCGACGATGTCGCCGAGATAGTCGGAGGAGCCGCGGAGGATGGCGCGATAGTCTTCGAGGGCGTCGGGGAGGGCTCCAGTGGCGCTGTGCGCACGCGCCGACGCCAACTGGGCCGCGTAGTCGCCGTCGCCGGCCGTGGCCGCATCAGCCGCGGTCTGTGCCGCCACCCCAAAAGACGTCGGTGAGGGCGGCTGGTCGTAGTGGGCGGGGCCGTAGCCGTCGCGCCCCGCGGTAGAGAGGTCGCCTGGGGCGCCGGGACCGAGAGCAACGGGCCCCAGTCCTCCGTGGTCGCCGTCAGTGTCCTCGAAGCCCCAGCGGGACGCGTTCGCCGACGTGTTGGCAGATGCCGGCTCAGGGGCCGGAGGGTCCGCGGGACTGGCCATGAATGGCGACTCATCGCCCGCGGGCGTCGCGCCGTCGCCAAGGACGGCGGCGAAACCGTTGGTGTGGTCAGCGGGTGGCGGCGCGAGGAACGCGGGGAGATCGGCCGCGGTGGGTGGAGGGTCACCGGCGCGCGGGGCGGCGGGCGCGAGCTGAGCGAACATATCGCGCAGGTCTTCGGGCGAATGTTCGGACATGGAGCCGGACCAGGAGAGGCCATCGCTGGCACCACTCGACATCGGCGGGTCACCGCTCGCCGGCCCAGGCACGGAGATCGCGTCGGGGAGCGCGCCACCGCCAAAGCCACCCGGCCGGAGGCCGCCGCTCGTTGGAGCGGACATGGGCAATCCACCACTCGGCGGGGCGGACATCGGGGCAGCGGACATCGGCGGGCCGCCGCTGAATGCGCCAGACAATGGCAAGCGTCCGCTGGGAGAGGCGGACATGGGTAAGCCGGCGCCGGGAGCGCCAAGCGTGGACAAGCCGCCGCTGGCGCCTCCGGACATCGGCAGAACACCGCTGGCCGAGCCAAGCATCGGCAGACCGCCACTGGCCGATCCCGACATTGGCAAGCCGCCACTGGCCGCGGCGGTCATGGGGAAGGCGTCGATCGCGGAGCCGGCGAGGGGGTTGGACGCGGACAGCCGGCGGCCGGAGCGGTCGAGTGAGCGCGCGCCCTGGGCCTGGAGCCAGCGCACCCAGCCGGTCGCCTGGCGCGAGTCGGTGTCGTCCAGGCCGCCATCTTCGACGGCAGAGAGCCCACCGGTGGCCGGACGCGCGGCGTAATCGAGCCGGTCGGGGCGCGCGTTCATGTCAGTCGTGGCGCTATTGCCAAAGGGGGACGAGGCCGCAACGGCGGGCCGGCCCATCGGTCCAAGCGGGGTGCTCGCGGGCGCGACTCCGCCGATCGGGGGCGCGGCGGTGCCTGGAGGTGTGTGCGCGGGCTCGGCCATCATGGTGTCGTCCTGTTCGCGGCCCCAGAGCATGAACTCCGTCTCGGCGAAGATCTGATGGAAGTCGTCAGGGATGGCGGAGGACCGCGACTGCGCGAGCTCCTGCACGGCCTGGAGGTCGGCCTGGGCGGCGCTGGGGATGGCGAGCGGGCGCGGCTTGCCCATCAGGAGGATCTCGATCATCGCGTCGCCCGAGGCGATGAGGTCGCCATACAGGACGCGGCCCATGCGGCGCTCGGGGTCGAGCTCAGAGGCGCGCTGGAGGTGGCGCTCGGCCTCGTCGTCGCGGCCGTTGGCGTGCTCCAGGGCGGCGACGATCAGGATGGCTTTGAGGCAACTGGGGGTGTTGGCGACGATGCGGCGGGCGAGGTCGCTGGCGCGACGCAGGTCGCCGGCGCGCCAGTACGTCTCGGCGAGTCCGGCCTGGAGGTCGAGGCGGTCGGGGTACTGGGTAACAAGCCCGGACCACTCGAGCTGGGCGTGCTGGAAGAGGTCGCCGCGGAGATAGAGGCGAGCGAGGCCAACGGCGCTGGGCCGATAGGCGGGCTGGCCGAGGCGGGTGGCGACGTCCCGATAGATGTCGCGCAGTCCGGTGTCGTCGGGGCGGATCTCACAGGCGCGGCGATACCACGCGAGGGCGGCGACGGAGTCGCCGTGGATCTCGTGCACGACGGCACGGGCGCAGCAGGCGCGCACGTCTTCGGGGTCGCCGGCCAGGCAGCGCTCGAGCGCCGCGAGGGCTTCGCGGGGCTTGCGCAGGGCGAGATACGCCTCGCCAATGACGCGCTGGATGACGAGCGCGCGGGGGTAGCGTATCTGCAATTGCTGGCACCGGCCGAGGGCCTGGTCCGGGTGCCCGCCCGCGATCTCCTCTTCCGCGGCCCGCACCTCGTCGCGCAGCGCCGTAGCCTCCATATGCACACTCCCACCCGCCCAGAACGCGGCAGCGCGACCATGCGAGCACACTTCGTGGGCCGCTCATCCGCCATTATGGCGCGGCGCCGCGCGGGCGTCAAGCACCATAGCCACGCTGCCGGTTGTTTAGCGTTTCTGGCGGGCACGGTCCCGCTGGGCGCGGGTCGTGCTGAATGGCGCGGCAATTGACCGGAATGGACAGCGGCGACCCCGGACGCCCACGGGTTGGCATCGTGCCCGGGCGGGCGCGGAGGTTCAGCGAGCGAACGCCCTGAAGGGCGCGGGTAATGGGGCGCGATGAGATGGCCCGCTCTACCGAACAGCTACTTTGGCGTCGCCCTAGTGCAAACATAAGGATCACGGACAGACCGTCGGCCGACCGCGGCATCGGCCACCAGCAGGTGGCGTGCTGCTCGCCCATCGCCCTCCCTGCCCGGCGCCGTCGCTTGTGCCATCTCCGGGATACGCGTTTCCCGCAGCCGCTGACACGGGTTGCAATCCTCATCCGACAAGACCCGCTTGATTCCTCCCAGCTTGACGTATGCCGATATGGGTATGTATAATGGCTACCATGGCACGAGCAGCGACGACGTCGGACGTCTTCAACGCGATCGCCGAGCCGCGGCGCCGGGAGATCCTGGTGCTGCTGCGGGCGGGGGAGCGGCCGGTGACCGAGGTGGCCCAGGAGCTGGGGATGACCCAGCCTGGGGCGTCCAAACACCTGCGGGTGCTCCGGGCGGTCGGGCTGGTGCGGGACCGCAAGGTAGGCAAGCAGCGCCTGTACGGCCTTGACGCCCGTGGGCTGCGACCGGTTCACGAGTGGACCGGCGGGTTCGAGCGGTTCTGGAACGAGACCTTCGACCGGCTGGACGCGTACGCGCGGGACCTCAAGCAGGCACGGCAGGAGGAGTAGCTGATGTGCGCGACGGGACGAGGAGCG
>JANWHL010000163.1 GCA_025450405.1 Ktedonobacterales bacterium | reverse complement strand
GGGGTGGCAGACCGGCGCGACGGTCACGAGAAGAAAGGCGGGCCAGCCAATGGAGCGTGACACGACGGCCCCGCCGGGCGCCGCCGTTGGTGCGGTAGATGGCGGCCCGCTGGTGGATGGCGGGCCGGATGCCGGCGCGGTGAAGGCCTGTTGTGCCGCCGTCTACCAGAGCGATTGGGCGCGGCTGCTGCTGGGCGACTCCTTCCATCCCGGTGGGCTGGGGCTGACCGAGCGGCTGGGCCAGGCGCTGGAGCTGGGCGCCGGCCGGCGGGTGCTGGACGTCGCGGCGGGCAAGGGCGCCAGCGCGATCCATCTCGCCCAGCGCTTCGGCTGCGAGGTGGTCGGCGTGGACTACGGCGGCGACGCCATCCGTGAGGCGACGAGCGCCGCCGAGCGGGCGGGCGTGGCGCATCTGGTCCACTTCGAGCAAGGAGATGCCGAGCGGCTCGCCCAGCCAGATGCCGCCTTCGACGCCGTCATCTGCGAGTGCGCCTTCTGCACCTTCCCCGACAAAGCCGCGGCCGCGCGCGAGTTCGCGCGTGTGCTGCGGCCGGGTGGGCGCGTAGGACTGAGCGACATCACGCGCAACGGCCCGCTGCCGCCCGCGCTCGACGGTCTGCTCGCCTGGGTGGCCTGCGTCGCCGATGCCCGCCCGGTCGCCGAGTACGTGCGCTATCTGGAGGTGGCTGGGCTGATGGTGGAGCGCGTCGAGCCGCACGACGAGGCGCTAAGCGCGTTGCTGCGCGACGTGCGCGCCAAGCTCATGGCGGCCGAGTTGTTGGTGAAGCTGCGGAAGATTGCCCTCCCGGCGGTGGACTTCGACCAGGCCCGGACGATGGCCCGCGCCGCGGCCGACGCGGTGGGGGCCGAGGTGTTGGGCTACGCGCTCATCACCGCCGCGAGCGCTCCGGCCGTTCGACCAAGTGAGGCTTGACGGCCGGGCCCGCGTCGTGTAGCGTCGTTGGCACCCGATGTCAGATGAACGGTTCCTCCTCAGCCACATTCACCACGGGCTTCATCGCGCCGAGCGCCCACCAGACCGGGGTCTTCGCCCTGGCGGTCGTGCTGGGGGCGATCCTGTGGGTGGTTCTGGCGACGCGCCTCGGGCTTCCCGTCTCGACGACACATGCCATTGCCGGCGCGCTGGTGACGGTTGGGGCGTTCGCCTTCGGCGCCGGCGAGGTGTGGTGGGCCACGCTCGTGCCCAGGGTCGTGCTGCCGCTGCTCGCCAGCCCCTTCATCGCGCTGGCCGGCGCCATGCTCGTCTACCTGCTCATCCGTTTCACTCTGGCGCGGCTCGCGCCGCGGAGCATGAATCCGCTCCATTGGCTCACCAGTGGCACGGCCAGTTTCGCCCGCGGACTGAACGACACGCCCAAGATCGTGGCGCTCGGCGTAGCGTTCTTCCTGATCTCCCAGCACGGCGCGTCGTTTCAGGCGCCCTACTGGCTCTTCGCGCTGGTGGCGCTGGGTATGGGCGTGGGCAGCTTCGTCGGTGGCCTCAAAGTCACCCGGACCCTCGCCGAGAAGGTCACGAAGATGGACCACGCGGAGGGCTTCGCCGCCAACCTGACGACCGCCGTGCTGGTGACCTTCGCGTCGAATCTCGGGCTGCCGGTCTCCACCACGCATGTCAGCTCGGGGGCCATCATCGGCATTGGGCTCGCACCGGTCTGGGCCGGGTTAACTGGCGGGTCGTGCGCGACATGGCGCTGGCCTCGGTGGTGACGCTGCCGGGCGCGGGGATTTTGGGGGTCGCGGCGTATCTGGTGCCGCACCTGGTCCATGGCGGGCGGTGAGTGACCCGGACGTGGCACATGGGAGCGGCCAAGGATGAGGGCCGTCGCTCGACGAGAATGCGGAATTGAAGGGCCGCGTGGAAGTCTGAAGTCTGATGACGGCCGCCCGCCAGGGAGGCGGGTGAAAATGGCGGCGCATGACCGCGCACTCACGTCATGAGGCAGAGTTGTTCAAAGATCGCGCTGGGTGAGGGGCCCTGGCGGTTAAAACCGCGGCGGGCGTCACCGGACCGGGCGTCCACCAGACCGGGCGTCCACCAGACCGGGCGTCCACCGGACACCCCTACACGGCCTCCGGCCACGACGTCCACCGGCGTGGATGGGGATGCGACGAACGGTGAATGGCCCCGCATCATGAGGCGATGCACCTTGACAACGGCGGTGTGCTCAGGTACACTGGTGACTGACCGGTCAGTCACCAAGGGGCTCGTGTTCGTGCGCGCCCGTCGATCTCGCGATCACCGTGCGTTGCCGCAGCGGGCTCGTCCCCGCCGCGCGGAAGGGATGAGCAGGCATGTCACCGCCGTTATCACCACTGCCGTCGCCACCGCCACCGTTGTTGTCCGCTGAGGGCATCGCCAAAGCGTATGGCCACGTCCGCCGCCGCCAGGTGCTGCGCGGCGTGACTTTCACCGTCGCGCCCGGCGCGCTCGTCGGCATTGTCGGCGAGAATGGCGCCGGCAAGTCGACGCTGCTGAAGATTCTGGCGGGCGCGCTCCGCCCCGACGAAGGGCGCGTCGAGCTGGATGGCACGCTGGGCTACTGCCCGCAGGACGTGATCCTTAATGACACGCTCACCGTCGCCCAGCACCTCGACTATTTCGCCGCGGCCTACCGCGCCCCCAACCTGACCCGCGCGGACGCGCTCGTGGACCGGTTGGCGTATGGGCAGTACCGCCAGGCCCCCGTGGCCACGCTCAGTGGGGGCACCCAGCAGAAGCTCAACCTTACCATCGCGCTTATGCACGACCCCCAGGTCTTGCTCCTCGACGAGCCTTACCAGGGCTTCGACTGGGAGACCTACCTGCGCTTCTGGGACCTGGCGGCGGACCTGCGCACGCGCGGCCGCGCCGTGCTGGTCATCTCGCATCTGGTCTTCGACCAGGCGCGCTTCGACACGCTCTATCAACTCCGAGACGGGCGGCTTGAGGCGGCGGCGAGCCCGACCACTCCAGACACTCCAGCCACGCCCGCGGTCCCGGCGGGGGCGGAGTCGTCACCATCAGCGCGGGAGGTGAGGTCATGATCTCGGCCTGGGTCACCAGCGTCCGCTACGCGCTCATCGAGCAGGCGCGCAATCGTTTCGCGCTCGGGCTTCTGCTCATCTTCGTGCCCGTGTGGGATTGGCTGTTCGGCATCCTCATTCCCCCAGGCCCCGTGGCGTTCAACCTCCAGAGCAGCCACGCCTTCCTCCAGGTCGATGGCCGCGACCTGACCGTGCTCACATCTGGCTTCAACGCCATCACCCTGATCGTCGCCTTTATGATCTTCGCCGCCGCCCGCCGCGATGGCGCCTTCGATCGGCGGCTGGTGCTGGCCGGGCTGCCGCGTCCGGTGGCCGTGGCCGCCAAAGCGGCCGCCATCGTCGTCGTGGCGGCGCTGGTCTCGCTCTACGCGGCTCTCGTACTGGAAGCGTTCTGGCGTCCGGTGGCGTTCGGCGCCGTCTGGCTCGGCTACCTGCTCGACGCGCTGACCTATGGGGCCCTGGGGCTGCTGCTGGGCGTGCTGGTCTCCAGCGAGCTGGCCGGCTTCTTTCTCATCATCATGGTGAGCCTGATCGACACTACCCTGCAGGCGCCCATCGAGAATCCCCTGGCGAACAAGGACTTCCTGGCCGGCTTCCCGAGCTACGGGCCGATGCAGGTGGCCGTGAGCGGCGGTTTCGGTCACGGCGTGCCGGGCGGCGGCATTGTCCTCGCGCTCCTGTGGTTCGTCGGGTTCCTGGTGGCGGGTCTAGTGATCTTCTGGTGGCGCACGCGTGCCTGGAACGCGCGCGGGCGGCGCCGGGTCCGGGCCAGTACGCCATCTGTGGCGGCCGGGAACGCGGGGGCGGGTTAGCGAGGGGCCCTCTCCCCCAGCCCCCAGTGGGGGACCCCAGCCCCCAGTGGGGGACCCCAGCCCCTCCCCGTCGCGACGGGGAGGGGAGTCAGGCGCACGAGGCGCGGCGGCCAAGGGGGGATAGGAGCCAGAGGGCGGCCAAGTGCGAGGAGGGGAGCCAGAGGGCGACACGCGACAGGGAGGGGAGCCGAGCGGAGCACGACACGAGCGGAGCGGGTGAGCAACCGGCGACCGGACGCGGAGAGGCTGGCGGGACTCGGCTTATCCAGATCGGTGCGTTGACGCCACACCAGGCGGTACGATCCAGAAGGGCGCGCGGACCGCGCCCATGGCCCATTGGGGGTGCCCGTGCCCAGCGATGACCTGAGCGAAGAGCGTCAGAAACAGATCCTCGAAGCCGCCGTCTCCCAGTTCGCGAAGCATGGACTGCACGCGACGCGCATGGAGGACATCGCGCGCGAATCGGGGCTGAGCAAGGGCGCCCTCTATCTGTATTACCAGAGCAAAGATGCCATCATCTCCGCGCTCCTGCGCACGCTTTTCGCCTGGGAGCTGCGGGGGACGCGCGCCATCGCGCGGTCGGAGGGGAGTGTCACCGGCCGGCTGTTGGCCCTCACGCGCATGTTCGCCGACGAGCTCGATCGCCTGTCGGTGGCGATGCCCATCTTCCTGGAGTTCTATGCGATAGCGTTCCGGCAACCCGCCGTGCGCGAGCATCTGGGCAAGATGTACGACGAGTACCGCGGACCCCTCGCGTCCTTGATCCAGGAGGGCATTGCCAGCGGCGAGTTTCGCGCGGTCGATCCCGATGAGGTCGCGCTCACGTGGATTGCGCTCTTGGAGGGGCTGACGCTGCTGTGGGTGGTGAATCCGCGCGGCATCGCCTGGCGCGAGCGCGCCGAGGCGGCCGTCCACCTGCTGCTGGATGGGCTACGCGTGCGCTAACCGTGGCGCCAAAACATCCGCCGGGGAGTGTCGCGCGCCGCTGGACCATCGAGGAGAACATCGCCGCTGGCAAGGGCGAGGTCGGGCTGGATCACTACGAGGTGCGCCACTATCACGGCTGGTATCACCACATCACGCTCGCGATGCTGGCGCTGGCCTATCTGGCAGTCGTGCGATCCCGGTTGCCGGGCAGCGCGCTCAAAGGGGGGCTTTGGTGGCGGAGCTGGCCGCCCACGACGTCTTGATCCCGCTCACCATCCCCGAAGTGCGTCGTCTGGTCTAGCGCCTGGTCGTGCGCGTCCTAGCCCCACGGGAGGCGGTGCCGCACTGGTCGCGCTGGCGCCGACTGCACCAGGCCCGCGCGATGCACAGTCACTATTCCCGCCATCCCCGCGGACGCGTCACATGATTGCTGACCATCCGGAAAACTGGTCAGTCGCCACCGTTTTTTTCAATGCGTCTCCTTGCCTCTACTCTCGGCGCTCAAGTTCGTCGGGCGTTGGGCGTTGGAAGAACGCAATCCAAGGCTTCATCATCGCTTCGGGAATATAGAAACAGGTTTGCGAAGGCAACGAATTTCTTACCGCAAGCCGCCGCAGCACCTCATCCGCCGATACATCGAGAAAGTGTACCTCGCTGCTGGCCCCAAGCTGCTTCGCTCGAGACCGATAGTCTTCGCGTTCCTCTCGTGCCCAGAAGCCGAAATCGAGGATCACATTCGTTCCCAATTCCAGCGCTCTGCTTGCGATGGTCCAGAGCATCGCTTCAATCAGCCCATGCCGAGCATCATGTTCTGGCTCCTCAGCATCTTGACCAAAGAGACGTACGTGCCAATCATCGGTTGTCAGTCGAAGAGCCGATTGCTCATGCTCAAGATTCCGCGCAAGCGTAGTTTTTCCCGAGCAAGGAAGCCCAACCATCAAATGGAGAGTCGCCACACGTACTTCTCCTTGGATTGGTATCGCTCCACTTGTAGCGGTGAATCTGGATGGAATCAGCACATCATCGCTACGTCAGTTTATGCCTGCCACTACCTGTTTATCACTCCCTGGCCCTGAGCATTCAGGCGCGTCCTTCGTGCTCCAAATACTGCTTCATCATCGCCAATGTGCGCAGATTCTCGTCGCGAATGGGGCGCACGATCATCGGTCGCAGAGGCGCGAGCACACCCGACAGTTGCGGCGTCGTGGTGCGATAGACCCGCGTGTGTGCGCCGAGCGGTTCCAGGCGATAGCGAATGTCAATGGTCAGGCGACTGAGCAGCAACCGCGCCTCCTGGTGAAACGCGAGGGCGACTGGCGGGCGGAATTCCGTCACGCGGCCGTGCAGCGTCGCTCGTTTCCCGTCGACATAGGTGGTGCCGAGCGTAACTGGCGTGTCGGACACCTGCGTCGTCGCGCCGTAGAGGCCAGACGGTGGCAGCCATCGATGATAGTTCGGCAGGTCCACGATCAGCGCGAAGACTCGCTCGACTGGTCTGGCAATATCGATCGTAAAGTCCATCGGATGTCCCCACGGGTGCGAGTATGGGGGCAACACGCCTCGGAGCAAGAAGCGGGCGCCACGTCGTTCACTCTACCATCGACCATCGTCCCGCCACCACCGGTGAGTCTGTTTGGTGGTCCCCCACTGGGGGCTGGGAGGTCGGAGGAGGGAGGTCAGAGAGATTCACACAGAGGACACAGAGGTCAGTGCCTTGCGTGTTCAAAACACGGCGGTATACATCCCAGCCCCGGAAGGGGCCGCACGGGTATCGCATCACGCGGACCGGCCGGAAGCCATGCGTTGCGGCGACGGTGGACGAACGGTGATGGTCGGTGGCCATGTGTCTTGGTCGGCGGTGATGGGTCGTCCAGGGCATCCATCTTGCCGCGCTGTGACATGACGGCCGCGCGCGGCCTTGGACGCATGACATGTTTGCCAACCACCCATCCAGGAGGCGTTTTCGATGCCAGCGGCACAACCTCCCACCGCCGCGGAGAGCGGCACGTTTCAGCTTGGCGGCGACCTGCCCATCCACCGCCTGGGCTTTGGCGCGATGCGCCTCACTGGCACGGGCATCTGGGGCGAGCCGCGCGATCGCGCGGAGGCCATCCGTGTGCTCCGCCGCGCCGTCGATCTCGGCGTCAACTTCATCGACACCGCCGATTCCTACGGCCCCGAGGTCAGTGAAACGATCATCGCGGAGGCGCTCCACCCCTATCCGCGCACCCTCGTCATCGCCACCAAAGGTGGTTTGGTGCGCCCGGGTCCCGACCAGTGGGAGCCCGACGGCAGCCCGCGGCACCTGCGCGAGGCGCTGGAGGGGAGCTTGCGCCGGCTGCGACTCGACCGCATCGCCCTCTATCAGTTCCACCGCCCCGACCCCAAGGTCCCCTTTGAGGAGTCAGTTGGGACGCTGGCCGATCTTCAGCGCGAGGGCAAGATCCGCCACGTGGGGCTGAGCAACGTGACGACCGCGCAGCTCGACACGGCGCGGCGCATCGTGCCCATCGTCTCGGTCCAGAACCGCTATAATCTGGCCGACCGCGAGTCCGAGCCGGTGCTCGACGCCTGTCAGCGCGAGGGGCTCGCTTTCCTGCCGTGGTTCCCACTGGCGACGGGCAACCTCACCCACTCCGGCGGCGCGCTGGACCAGGTGGCCGCGGAGCACAATCGCGCGCCAGGGCAGATCGCGCTGGCGTGGCTGCTCCAGCGGTCGCCGGTGGTGGTAGTGATCCCCGGCACATCGTCCGTCGCCCACCTGGAGGAGAACGTCGCGGCGTCGGGCATCCATCTGAGCCGGCATCAGGTCGATCACCTCGAGCACAGCAGGAACGCCTGATCAGCGCACGGGCTCAATGCGCTCGAAGCAGACGAGGCGCAGATCCTCCTCTTTGATGGCCTCGGCCGTCTGGATATCGACGTCGCCCTGGATATAGAGGGCATTCTCGCCGAAGAAGGTGTCGAGATCGGTGACGAGCCGGACGAAGTCGGCGTCCTGCTCGTACTCCTTGATGACGCGCCTGAGCTCCGGGTCGCGCTCATACGGCTTGAGTGGGACCGTCTCCAG
>JANWHL010000162.1 GCA_025450405.1 Ktedonobacterales bacterium | reverse complement strand
GCGATCTCACCGTGCTCCATACTCTTCAACTCACTCATGTTGGCTCGATTCATGGTCGTTCGACTCGCGTCCGTTCGATTCAAGTTGGTTTGACTCGCGTGGGTCAGCATCATGGCGAGTGGACGCGTTTCCACTCACCGCGTCGCGCGCGCCCGTGCGGGCGGCCAGCGCTTCACCCACCCTCGCCGGCGCGGCCATGGCCAGCGCCTGGAGGCTGGCCAATCGGCCGGCCCATCCACTGCCGCGCCGACGGTCGCCGCGCAGCCGCTGATTGAGGCGCTCGGCCAGGTAGCGGAAGCCGAGGTTGAAGACGAGCAGCAAGATGATCAGCAAAGCCGAGGTCGCTTTGGCCGCGAGGTGGGCGCTCACGGTGGGGTTCTCGGCCTCCAGGTAGAAGATGCGGACGGTCAGGGTGTCGCCAGGGAGGAGGGGATTCAGCGAGAGCCACCCCGACGATCCGCCGCTGTTGCTGCCCGCCGTGTAGATCAGCGCCGCCGACTCGCCGATCATCTTGCCTGCCGTCAGCACGATGCCGGTGGTGAGCGCGGGAAGCGCCGCCGGCAGCAGCACACGCCAGACGGTCTGGAACCGTGTGGCGCCCACGGCCATGCTGCCCTCACGCAACTCGCGTGGCAGGAACGCCAGCCCGTCCTCGAAGACGCGCATCAGCAGGGGAAGGTTCAGGATCGCGAGCGTCAGCGCGCCCGCCAGGCGCGAAAAGCCCAAACGGTGGCCCTCGCCGAAGTTTGAGACGAAGAGCAGGAAGCCGAAGAGGCCCAGGATCAGCGACGGTGTGCCCGCCAGACCCTCGGCGGCGAAGCGGATGATCGAGACGATCGGCCCCTGGCGCGCGTACTGGGTCAGGAAGATCGCCGCTCCGAGCGCGATGGGCACGCAGATCAGCATCGAAAGGGCGAGCATGTAGAACGTGTTGAAGAGCTGCGGCCCGACGCCGTCGGCGGTGGTGAGGAAGTGCCAGTTGAGAAGCCCGAGGCCCTGGACGAGCAGATAGAGGATCAGGAAAGCGAGCAGGGCGATCAGGGCGAGCGCCAGAGTCCAGAGGAAGGCCGTGGCGAAGCGATCGAACAGGTGCGCGCGGGCGCGGCGCTCGACTTTCGGCTTGCTCCCGCCCAGGTTCGGGATCGCCCGCGAGCTGGCTAGAGTGCTCATCCCGCCACCCTCCTCGCCGCCACCGCGCGGCTCGCGGCCACCAGCAGCAGCGAGATCAGCAGCAGCACCAGCGCGAGCGTCCAGATCGCGTGATAGTTGAGCGAATTGGGGACGGCCTCCTGGAAGTCGAAGAGCAGCTGCACCGTGATCGTGCTGGTGGGATTGAGGCCGATGTACGGATAGATATTGGTGAGGGTGAATGGCCACTGGTTGGCGTTCCCACCCACCACGAAGGCGACGGCCATCGTCTCGCCGATCGCGCGGCCGGTCCCGAGGATGACGCCAGTGAGGATGCCCGAGGCGGCGGCGGGCACCAGGGTCCGCCACATCGTCTGCCAGCGCGTGGCCCCCAGCGCCAGGCTCCCCTCGCGCACCTCATTGGGCACGGCGCGCAGCGCGTCGACCGCGAGGCTGGCGATCGTGGGCATGATCATGATGCTCAAGACGAGGACCGCCGGGATGAAGCCGACGCCGCTGTAGAAGACGCCGCCCGCGAGGGCGTTCTCTATGTTCCGCACCAGCGGGACGAGCAGGACGAGACCGAGGAAGCCATAGAGGATCGACGGGAGGCCGGTGAAGAGCTCCAGCACCGGTTGCATGGCGCGTCGCATCCACGGCGGCGCGATTTGCGTGATGAAGAGGGCGACGCCGACGCTGATGGGCGTGCTGAGCGCGACGGCCCCGAGTGTCACGGTGACGCTCCCGATGATCAGCTTGGCTGCCCCAGCCAGGCCCTCATCCGGGTTCCACCGCTGTCCCAGAAAGACCTGGCCGAGCGATTGGTGGTCGACCACGAAGGTCTGGTAGGCGTTGGCGGCAACGAACAGGAAGATGGCCGCGATGATGACCACGACCACGGATGCCAGCGCGCCACTGATGATGTGGCTCACGGTGTCGCGCTGGCTCGCCCGGAGACCGCGAAACGCGGGAGCCCGCACCGCGGGTGCTCGCATAGGGTTCAACCTCTCTACCACGTGTGTCGCCACTCGTGTCGCCGGGACGGGACAAAACGGCGCGAAAGGCGGGGGCTCTTGGCCTCCGCCTCCGCGCCGGCTGGCACGAGGGATGATTCACCATGTCGGGCGCTGGTGCCCGACCCAGTGGTTTCCCGAGCGCGCATGCGTTTTCCGGTTCCCTGAGATGCCAGTTCCTGAGGTTCCTATGACCCCGCCGGGGCGGGATGAGTGGCCTTGGCGGCCGCTGATAGCGAGCCGACCCCGAGGAAGCCGTTGGCCGGCAGGTCTTGCGATTGGAAGTCGCTTCCCGAGACGAAGGCCAGCATGGCGGCAGCCGCCGGAGTGGGCTGGCCCTTGGTGTAGGCGTGTTCGAGCGCCCAGAACTTGTAGGTGCCGGCGTTGATGTTCGCGGCGTTTGCGCCTTTGCCGTCGATGCAGATGGGCGAGAGGCCCGCGGTGTTGGCGACGAAGCCGGCGGTGTCGTAGCCGATGGCGCCCTGGCCGCCGGCGACGGCCTGCGCGACCTGTGCGCTGGTGGCGGCGGTTTGCGCGTTGGGGGCGTTCTCGGACTGGCCGCCGAGGACGTACTTCATGAAGGTGGCGCGCGTGCCGCTGCTGGTCGGGCGATTGACCACCGTGATGGCCTCGTTCGGGCCGCCGAGCTGGCTCCAGTTGGTCACCTGGCCAGTGTAGATCTGGACGATTTGCGCGCTGGTCAGGTTCTGGACCTTGGCGGCGATGTCGGGGCTGACGGCCAGCGTGAAGGGGACGACGGCCACCTGGTGGTCAACCAGGTCGTCATAGGCGTGGGGGCTGCCGGTGGGGGCCTTCTCGGCGGCGAAGACGTCCGAGAGGCCGATCTGGACCGCGCCCGCCTCGACATCCTTCAGGCCGGTGCCGCTGCCGTTGGGGGTGATGCTGGTGTGAGTGCCGTTGGCGCTATCGAACGCCTTTTCGGCATCCTGGAAGAGCGGCGCGAGCGCGGTCGAGCCGTCGATCACCAGGGACTGGCCCGAGATACCGGCGGTCTGGGTGGCGGTGGCCAGGCCACCGCCAGCGGGCTTGATATCCGCCGCGGTCACGCGGCAGGCGGTCAACGAGGCATTGGCGCCCGTGGTGTTGGTGGTGCCGGCGGAGGCGCCGCACGCGGCCAGCGCGAGAGTGGACCCCAGCGCCAGTGCCAGGGCGGACTTCGGGCCAAGGGAGCGGAGGCCCGGCATGCGATCGTTCATGGATCCTCCAGAACAGTTGAGGACGATATCTTGGAGGGGGAGAGGGGCGCCGCGCGTCCGTGCGCACTTCCGTGCGCCATCTCTCGCCATCCACCTCTAACTGTACGGGGCTCCCGTTAATCGCTATTTAACGCTGTGTTAAGGTTGCGTAAAGTCCGCGGTGTACAGGGAAGACCTCACCCCAGCCCCCAGTGGGGGACCCCGGCCCCCAGTGGGGGACCCCGGCCCCCAGTGCGGGACCCCAGCCCCCAGGGGGGGACCCCAGCCCCTCTCCCGCGAGGAGAGGGCTGTCAGGCGGGCAAGATGTACGACCAAGGGCGAGCGGGGCGGTGTGGCGAGGATGCGGAATTGACGTTCCGCGTGTAATTCTGAGCGGCGGGCGGGGCGTGCAGGGAATGGACAGCTGGGCGGGCGTCTCAGCCACGGGCGGGCGGGGTGGTACAGCGAGGAGGCGCCCTGAAGGACGCGGGGAATCCGCGCCGGCGGCCCGGGTGGTTGGGGGAGGAGGCGGAATTGGAGGTCCGCGCATAATCCTGAGCGGTGGGCGAGGGCGGGCGAAGACCAGCGACGGCGCGGTCAGCAGGCTCTTTTCGAGGGATCACGGCCTCGGGGCGACAGGCAGGCGGAGGAATGAGCGGCGGCTACGGGCGGTTAGCGCGTGAGGGTGCGCACCCACCGACGCGCGACGGCGAGTCGATCGTCGTCCTCGGCCGTCTCGCTGGCATCTTCCGCGTTGTCCGAGGAGGGTACGCTGGGCGCGCCGCCAGGGGGACGTGAGGTGACCGCCGCGGGCTCGGGAGCGCGGCGCGCGGTAGCGGGTGCGACGGGGGCCGCTGGCGCCTCTTCCTCCTCCGTGGGCCCGATTTCGGGATAGAGGGTGCTGGCGCGTTGGAAGCGGAGGAAGAAGACGTCCACCATGGTGACGGCGACGGCGGCGACTGGTGCCGCGAAGAGCGCGCCCCACACTCCGCCCTCCTGGGCGCCGACCAGCAGCGCGCCGATCAAGATCAGGGGATGGAGGCCGACGTGGGCGCTCATGACCTGCGGAGCGATCAGCTTCATGGTGATCTGCTGGGCGACCACCAGAGCCACGACCAGGATGATCAGGTTGCGGGCGAGGTCGTTGTGGGATGACTGGAGCAGGACGAGGAGCGCCGGGGGCAGGATAGCCAGGAACGGCCCAACGAAGGGGATTAGCATGATCACGCCGGAGATCACCGCGAAGAGCAGGCCGTTGGGCTGGCCGAGGGCAAAGAGCACCAGGCCGGTGAAGACGCCGTAGACGAAGGCGATGATCAGCTGGGCGCGGAGGAAGCCGCCGAAGGACGCCTCGATGCGCCGCTTGAGCAGCGCGAGGTCGGGGTGCCAGGAGGATGGCAGGCGGCGCACGAAGGCACGGCCGAGGCGGTCGCCATCCAGCATCATATAGAAGGAGAGCATCAGGACCAGGACCGTGTCGAAGAGCAGGTTGACCAGCGCGCCGAAGGCGGTGGTAGTGGCGGCGACAGCCTGGGTCCCGAGCGAATTGGTCCATGCTGGGAGCTGTGTGAGCGCCTGGTTGACGAGGGTGTGCGCCTCGGCCGTGCTGAAACCGAGCCCATGCAGGGTGGCCTGGGCGCGCGCCGCCAGCACGGTGAGATTGCCGGCCGCGAAGGTGGCCGACAGCTCGGCGGTCACCCGGCCAACCTCGTCGTGGATGGCGGGGAGGGCCAGGACGATGCTGCCCGAGGCGACGCCGAGCAGCGAGAGGTAGATCAGCGAGACGGCGAGCAGCCGGGGAACGCGGCGTCGCTCCAGGAAGGCCGAGAGCGGCTGGAGGATGAAGCACACGACCCAGGCGAGGAAGAAGACCAGGATAATGTCGCCGAAGTGCAGGAGCACGGTCCAGATCATCTGGGCGGCGTAGAGGGCGGTGACGGTCGTGATCAGGTAGAGCAGGAGCCGGAGCACGGCATGCCGTTCCAGGAGATCACGCTTCATGACGTCTCCGTTCTCGCGCGAGCGGATGGCTGATCCGCCGGGACGGGAGTATGGTATCACGCCGGGCGCATTCGCCGTTCGCTTGGGTCCACCATCGGGCTAGATGGCGAGCGAGCCCTATCCTGCTAGCCCGCTGATCCGCTCGCTCTTGCCTTTGGTGTCTGACCACCATCATCCAAGGTGGTATCAGGGCGCTCAGCTTCGGTTGCTGGTACTTGCGACTGGATCAATACGATGACATCGTCAAGCAGGATCATTCGATCAAGCTCATGCGATCAAGCTCATGCGATCAAGCTCATGGCTCTCTTCCGGCGTCAGCGTCCCGTCGTCGTTCTTGTCCATCAACTCACGCGCGGGGTCGAGCGCCGCGTCCGAGAGACGAAACGTGGCGATCTCGCGTGGGGTTGGGCTACGCGACAGAAATGCCGCCAATTCTTCCGCTGGACTCACCTGGGACGCTGAACTCATGGTGGCGGCCCTCTCTGTTGACAACGTGGTCTCGCGGCGCCAGTTTCCGCTTGAGAAGTATAGTACGCCTGGCCGGTACACGTTGGGATGGGCTCCGGGCCGCCAGGTAACGCCTGACGCCTGTCACGTCACACGGCCTTCCGATTGCGGTTGGCGAAAGGCCGATGTGATTCGCGGACGCGCAGGACGAAGACGGCGCCCAGCAGCAAGAAGAGCGCGGCGAGGGCGAAGACCGCGCGGTAGCCAAGGGCGGTGGCGTGGAAGCGGTCGGCGGCGACGATGACCCCGCTGCCCAGGACCGGCGCGAGGATGCTGGGGACAGTGGAGGCGACGCCCCAGAGGCCGAGGTCCTTGCCGGCGGCCTTGCGCGAGGGTAGGGCGTCGAGCGCGAGCGCCCAATCCACGCTGGTGTAGGCGCCGTAGCCCAGCCCGAAGAGCAGGCCGAGCGGCCAGAGGG
>JANWHL010000161.1 GCA_025450405.1 Ktedonobacterales bacterium | reverse complement strand
GTGAAAGCCTTTACCGCCCGGCGTCCCACACCACCCCGCCCGCCCGTGGTCGCCACCGTGATTCTCAGACGCCTCGCTGGCATCCAGCCGCCATGCCACTTACGCGCGGGGTCCGATTACGCGCGCAATTCAATTGCGCATCCTCGCCATACCACATCGCCCGCCATCGGCCTGCACGCTCCTCCTTACGCTCCCGGGCATCTCGCACCGCCATGCCGCTCCCAGAGTGGTTTGCGCTGGCATTGGGCTGGCATTGGGCCGGCGCCCAACAACCAGGATTCGCCGCGTCCGGGATTCGCCGCCCCGTCTTCATCGATCGAGCGATCGGCCCGCCCGCCCTACCCCCTCTCTTCCGAATCTTCTTGCGCCACCACAACTTGTGAAGCTCGCCGACTACCCGGCCGCCTGAGCAAGCGCACCGAGACTATCCGGCCGTCCGAGCATGCGCATGCGGGACAGTGGCAACCCGCGTCGGCGGCCTACGCGACATCGATCCCGATCTCCAGTGTCCACACTCGCGGACCGACGCTGGGCGTCCGTCGCGCGCTCTCCGCGTGGTCCCCCTCCGTGTCTTCCCCCTCCATGTCTTTCATGGGACCGCACCGCCCAACGGTCCCTGGCCCTCTCGCGGTTCGAGACCCCCTGCCAGCGCGAGCGGTGCGGACCCCTGCCACATCACGTGATACAGCCCATCACGTGCTACAGTCTGAATAGCCAGACGCACCGGCACCAGCCAACCGCCCGGCGCGTGCCCCACGCTCAGTCACGGAAGGAACGCTCCCCATGCCCACGACGCCCCCCGCCATCGACCTGCGCAGCGACACCGTCACCCTCCCCACCCCGGCCATGCGCGCCGCCATGGCGAGCGCCGAGGTCGGCGACGATGTCTACGCCGAAGACCCCACCGTCAACCGGCTGGAGGCGCTCGCGGCCGCGCGGCTGGGCAAGGAGGCCGCGCTCTTCGTGGCCTCGGGGACCATGGCCAACGCCGCCGCGATCCTCACCCACTGCCGCCGCGGCGACGCCCTGGTCGTGGGCGACCGCGCTCACATCTGGGAGGCCGAGGTCGGCGGCGCGGCGCGGCTGAATGGCTCGATGGCCCTGCCCGTGCCCAACCGGCCGGATGGCACGTTTGACCCGGCGCGCGTGGAGGCACTCTTCGCCGCCAGCGAGGACATCCACGCCCCCCGCATCGGGTTGCTCTGCCTGGAGGACACGCACAACATGTGTGGCGGGCGCGTGATCGACGCGGCTCACCTCCGGGAGATGGCCGCGCCCGCCCGGCGTCGCGGTGTGCCGGTCCACCTGGACGGCGCGCGCCTCTTCAACGCCGCCGTCGCCCTCGGCGTCCCGGCGCGCGCGCTGGCGGCGGAGGCCGACTCGGTGATGTTCTGCCTCTCGAAGGGCCTCTCCGCGCCCGTGGGCTCGCTGCTCTGCGGCGATCGTGCCTTCATCGCGGACGCCCGCCGGGTGCGCAAGGTGCTTGGCGGCGGCATGCGCCAGGCCGGCATCCTCGCCGCGGCGGGCATCCTGGGGCTGGAGGAGATGGTGGACCGCCTGGCCGAGGATCACGCCAACGCACGCCGTCTGGCCGCGCGGCTGGCCGCGGTCCCCGGTCTCGACCTCCGGCCCGACGAGGTCGAGAGCAACTTCGTCTTCTTTCACGTCCGCGAGGCTGACGGCCCGAAGGCGGTTAGCAATGGCGAGCGCCCTGGCGACGACCCCGTGCCCGCCGCCCCGGCCGCCTTCATCCGCGCCGCCGCCGCCGCAGGCGTGCTGGTCTCCGAGGGCGACGACGGCCGCGTGCGCGCCGCCACCCACTCTGGCGTCACCGCCGACGACATCGAGCGCGCCGCGAATGTGCTGGCGCGGATCGCGGAGCGCCACTCGGCTCCCCTCCCCACTTCGTAGGGGCGCACGGTTGTACGCCGGAGCGCTGGGGGAAAGGTTGTTCCGGCCGGCGTGCCCGGCGCGTGCGCCAGGGCGGGCATCACGCCTCCTCCCCTGGCGCGTGGTCCCCATCTCCGCGCAGCGACGGAGTGAGCGTAACCCCCACGAGGATCCCTTCGGGCGAGAGCAAGCGCGTCACCGTCTGCCCCCACGGTTCCACGCGCGCCGAGACCAGCGGGGTATATCCCCTGGCGGTCAGTTCAGCGCTCGCGGCGGCGACATCGTCCACGTCGAACTCCAGCCAGGCGTGCGGGGCGGGAAGATGCGCGGGCCACTCGGTGGTGCCGAAGCACGACTCCGCCGCTTGCGACAGCGGCCAAAGCGCGAACGACTTCACGCCGGCAAGCGCCTCGGTATGGAGATAGTCGCCGTCAGCGTCTAACGCGATGCCGAGGGCATCGACATAGAGTCGGCGGCTGGCCTCCAGGTCACGCACAATGGGACCGAACCCAGCAACGAACAGCACTCGCATCGCGGTACCCTCCTGTTCGCCATGACTTACTGGTCGGCGGAGAGCTTCATCCAGTCGTACGTCCCCTCGTCGTGGGCGGTCTGGTCAGCGGCGCCAGCGCCCGACCTCGCGCTGGCGTCGGCCAGCTTCCCCGCGGCGTCCGGAGCGCCGCTGGCGGCGGGGCTCGCTGGGACCGCTGGGATCGCCGGCACCACCAGATCGCCGACCGTCACACTGTTGAGCGGCAGCGCCTCCTCCCAGCGCTGGTCGTCCTGCCCGCCGCCGGGTGGTACATCGGCGGTCTCGTTACTCGTAGACCCGTCCGCGGCATCCGCCTCCCGCGCTGCCCCATCGTCCCCCGCCTCGCCGTCGTCCTCGTCCTCATCCGCATCCCCCGCGTTGTCCTCGTCATCATCCGGGACCGGCGGCCACGTGTAGTCCTGGGGCAGCGGCACCCAGACCAGCAGCTCGCCCTCCGGACCCGTGTAGCACTCCGGCCGGCGCGCGGCGGGGACGCGCGCGGCCACGGCCACCGCGCACGCCGACTCCACGTGCACCACCTCCAGCAGCTCGAAGGTGCGCCGGATGCGCAGAACGGCGGGCGCCGCGTCGCCAGCGGCGACATTCTGGGCGTAGGGGTCGCGCAGCTCACGGGCGGCCGTCCCCACGACGAGCAGGCGCAGACCGGGAACGACGCCGTCGCGCGCCCCGCGATTGATGAGCACCCAGCCGTCTTCATTGACATGAATGACCGCACCGGGCCAGATGGCCTTGTCCGAAGCCGCCTCCATACTCGTTCCTCCTCTATTGAGCACCATTCCTACATCGGGCACCCTTGGGTCCCGCGCACAGCACGCGTCTCCCAAGACACATGCCCGCGAGTTCTCATACCATTTCCGCACAGCCACGAAGGTGGCCGTCGTCGCCGTGGCCTTCGTAGGGGCGCACGGTTGTGCGCCCTCCGGCTAGAGGGTCTCCCGGGGAGACCCGTCGCCCGCCGCGTCTTCAGGCGCCTGGACCCGCTGTGGTCGCGACGCCATTTTTAGGCCCGTCATCGACGGCATGCCGTCAGCGCGCTTCCCTCGAAAATAGCCCGCGGCCCCCATGCCCGCACGCCGCACTCGAAGCTCAGGATGACACGCGGAACTTCAATTCCGCATCCTCGCCAAGCGCTCCCGCTCGCCATCCAAGATTACGCGCGGAACTTCTACTCCGCATCCTCCCCAAGCGCCACCCCTTGCCGCCGCGTACGGGTGGATCTTCCTCGCCGTCCCTCTGTGTGCCCCCAGTGGGGGACCCCGGCCCCCAGTGGGGGACCCCGCCTCCGTTACCTCATTGTGAATCCCTCCCCGCCTGATAGGACACATAGGCGCCCGCCCGGTATACCCGCGCATGATATGGTAGGCTTTTGACACACGAACTCCCCCGATCGCGGTCGCGCGAAGTCACGGCCAGGCGGCGAACGCGCGGCGACACCAGGAGGCCAAATCATCCCATGACGGAGATCTATCCCACCGACCGCGCCTCCCTGGAGCGCGACTGCGACATGGACTTCTTCATCGCGACCGGACCCGGCGGACAGAATCGTAACAAGGTCGAGACAGGGGTGCGGCTGGTCCATCGCTCCACCGGCACCATGGTGACGGCCACCGAGCGCCGGTCCCAGCACGCCAACCGCGAAGCCGCCTACGAGCGCATGGCCGCGCGCCTCGAAGCCATGCAGCGCGTCGTGGCGCCGCGCGTGGCCACCAAACCCTCCGCCGCCAGCCGTGAGCGCCGGCTGGACGAAAAGCGCCGCGTGAGTACCGCCAAACGTCTGCGCTCCACGCCTCCCGACGACTAGCGCACCCGCCCGCGGCCATGTTCCTCCGAAAATAGCCCAATACCCAGAGTCGCCGCCAGACCTGCGCTCTCTTCGCCCCCCATCGCCCTCGCACATGCCCGGAAGCCAGGCTTCTCCCGAAAATAGCCCCATGGGTGAGCCGCCGCACCTTTCGCGTCGGTCGTCCGCCGCCCACATACGACGCTCGAAGCTCAAGATTACACACGGAACTTCAATTCCGCATCCTTCCTGGGCCGCAACGCGCGCCCGTGGTCGCCACCGCATCCCGGCCATTTAGGGTTGCCGCCGCATGGGCCGGTCATTCATGGCCGCCATCGCCCGTCGCGCTCCCCACTCCTCGCGGGAGACGGGAGCGCCAGGTGCCCGGTTTGCACATTAGTAACATTGCTGTATCCATACGTGTTATAAGTTGATCGTATAGTCACCCTCGGGACCGGCCGGATCGCGGACAGTCCGCGCATCCTCCCGGTGCCGAAGGAGCACCCATCCCATGGCTCGCCGGCTGTTCGCCCTCGCGTTCGTCGCGGCGTCCCTGCTCGGCTTCCTCGCCGCGCCCGCCGCCCCACGCACCACGACCCTTACGTCCACCCATGCCAGCTCCGTCGCCTTCCTCAAGCCTCCGTGCGACGGAGCACCGGTCCCCTGCCCGTAGACGCCCGTCCGCTGGATTCGGCGTCACCATTGAGCTACCCGATAGCTCGGCTCGCGATTTCGCGGGTCGGGCTATCGTCGTTCATGACGGCGTGTTCTCGAAGATTGGTGGGCCGTTCACTCCAAGTGTCCGCCGCCCACGCGATCTCCCAGCGGGCCACGTTGGTCGCTTTCAGGCCGATGAGCCTATGTGATGGTCAACGCGCTCCCTGCCAAGAGGCACGCTACCGCTTCCTATCCGGCGTCTATCTCGATTCTGGGTCCGGGCAGTGGACAACCACCTCTCGGGACTTCTGGCGTTCGCCCGGCCTTGCGCTCCTCTGGATGCTCGCCAATTCGGACTCTTGCCGGGTGTGCTATGCTGGTGCCAGCGTGTTATCCCGCCGGGACCTTTCTCCGCGTGCCGGCTGGATTGGGCCGAGTTGCATTCGCCGCCAGCGCCAGCCCAGTTCTCGGAGCCGCGCGCCCGGCGAGTCCCGATGCGGACCGGCGCGGGCGAGGAGGCGAGCGGAGCATGATCTATACGTGGCTCGAAGAACCTGTCGATCCCCCGTGGCTCCAGGGTCCCGACTACGACGACGAAGTCGACGGCATGCTCAATCTGGTGTACGATGCGATCCAGCGCAAGGCCTATCGTGCCGCGCGTCCGCTGCTCGATGCCTGCCTGCGTCGCGCGATGTCAGCCCGCCAGCGCGTGCGCGTCCAGTATGCCCTCGGCATGCTCAATGTGGGCGAGCGCAAACCGGACCTGGCCCTGCGGCACCTGGACGAGGCACTCGATCTCGTGGCCGTCATGGGCGAAGTCAGCGTCTGTGCGCCCCTGGCCTATCTCCGTGCGTCGGTGCACGCCGAACTGAGTCACTATGCACCGGCGGCCGAGTATTATGACATCGCCGTGGAAGTGCTCCAAGCGGACCAGTCGCTCGTGGAGCGCGATCCCGCGTTCGCGCAATCAGTCTTCCTTGGCGCCAGCACGCATGAATTCCTTCTGGCCCGCTCAGGCGATGCTCAGCGTCACCTCGCCGAGGCCCGCCTACTCCCCGGCGCCCTCGAGCCCCACGCCCGCGCCGCCAGCGAGTGGATCACTGCCCTGCTGGAGCGTTGGCGCGGCGACCTCTGGACGGCGCTCGGCCGCGCCATATCCGTCAGCGACGCCTACATCGGCCTCGCCATTCCCACCTCCGTGGCGCGCATCCACTCGGTGGTCGCGGAGATCGCGCTCGACCTCGCCGACGTCCCGCACGAGAACGGCCTCAACGCGCCACGTGATGACATGCTCTCGCTCGCCGGCAAATACTCCGCCGCCGCCGTCGCCTTGTCGGACGCCGTCCGCGATCCGTCGGGGAGCGGGCTCGCCCTCCTCTCCCATATCCGGCACAATCGTCTCAGCGGCGGCAACCAGGACGGCATGCCGCTCATTGATCGCGTGGAAGCTCTGGCGCGCCGCCTTCGCGACGGTACGCTGCTCGGCCAGGTCCAGACCGCCCGCGGCTACGAGCTGGTGGCCTGTGGCAGTATTGAAGAAGCCGCCACGTGCTTCCGCCAGGCCGTGGCCACACTTACAGCTATGGACTCGCTAGCCATGGCCGTTTGGCCCCAGCGTGCTCTCCGCCGGCTCGACCCCTAACGTCCACGCCGACCTGGCCGTCCGCGCGGACGTAGACCGCCCATTCGCCGCACTCCAGCCCGGTTCGCTTCTCTCCACTTGACGAATGAGCCAATCACGGCCTACAACTTGCACATATGGATACTCCGGATGCGCGTCACCCCGCGAGTCATCTGGCCGTCCGCCGACCTCGTCTTCCGCCCCATCCCCTGGCCCCGCGCGTTTGCGCACGGCGCCGCGCCATGGTCCCACGCTTTTGTGCCACGCGCAACGACGCACGAGGGAGCACAGCCATGGGCATCTTCGCACAGGAACTGGCCTCCATCCTCGCCGATCACCAGCACCAGGATCTCGGTATCTGGCAGGGCCAGGGACCGCGCGGCGATCCGGTCTGGCACCCGCTCCGCCGGTTAGGGATCTCGTCCCCCATCATCCAGCGCCTCAAACACGCCGCCGCGAACGATCGCGCGATCGCCACCATGACGCTGACGGACCTCGCGCGGCTCGGCGAGATGCTGTGCCTGACTCCGGACGAGCTCTGGCGGCTCCGCGCGGCCTGGCTGGCCGAGGGGGTCGCCATCCACCTGGCGCGGCGCGCCGCCCCCAGCTCCCGGGAAGCGGCGCGCCGCGTCACGCGCGGCATCTTCCTCGCGCTCCTCAAGGACGGCGCGGCCCTCGAACGCCTCCTCTAATGAGG
>JANWHL010000160.1 GCA_025450405.1 Ktedonobacterales bacterium | reverse complement strand
TCGACCACATCATGCTCCTTGGCACGGCGCCGCCGCTGGTGGATTTCCTGGGCCTGGCGGCGCTCGGCGCGGTCCTCTCACTGATCGCGTGGCTGCTCTTCCGGCGCGAGCTGGCCCCACATTAGCGCTGGTGCGAGCCGATTGCGCGTCCGCGAACGCTCAGGTATACTTCCTCCGTCCGCCACACGGGATCGCTCCGACGCTCGATCCCCCAGTCGCTCGTACCAGGCCAGCTTGCCCGTCGAGTCGACCGATCACCTCGTCGCTTCGCGGCTGGGTCGGCGATGTCCGGGTGGCTACGTCCATGGAGGTGTCCCATGCCTCAGTGGTTCGCCCAAATCAATCATGTGGCCCCACGTCGAGTGGGCCCGCGTCGCCTGGTGCGCGCCGTGACCGTCACCGGCATGCTGGCGCTTGCCGCGGCGGTGTTCCTCGCGCCAGGCATCGCGGACCATCTGCCGGGCGTGCGCGCGGCCAGCCAGCAGTACGACGAGCTCTGGCGCCAGGATTCGGCGGCGTCGTTTGGTGCCTGGACCATGAACGGCGTGGCGAACGCCACGGCCGCGGGACCGCGGTTGTCGCCGGCGCGGAAGAGTACGTTGACGTGCGCCCCCGGAGACATTGACGGCGGCGCGGCGAATTTTGACGCCGGAACCGGTCTCTGCGCCGGCACGGACCCGTATCCCGCGGGCGGTTACCTCAACGGCCTGAACTATTACACCGGCGCAAGCTTTTGGTACGGCACGATCCTCTCGCCGGTGCATACGACCGGCCAGCCGATCAATCACGTGATCGTGTCGTGGAACGCCACCACGCCCGCTGGCACCTGGATCGAGACCCACGTGCGCGTGCTGCGACAGTCAGCCTGGACACACTGGTACATCCTGCCGATCTGGGCCAGCGACTTCAGCACGATTCACCGCCACAGTGTCAACGGCCAGGCCGATACCGACGGTGGAGTGGCCACCGACACCTTCTTCACCAAGGCCGGCCAGGTAGCGACCGCGTATCAACTGGCGGTGACACTCTTCACGACCGCGCCGAAGGCGAGCCCGACGATCCGTCTGATCGCCGGCATCGCGTCCTACGACGCGACCCAGTACCAATCCTTCCCGGCCGATCCAACGGTCTGGGGCACGGACCTGCCCGTGCCGCAACGCTCACAGATGCTGCCCCAGTACCAGGGGCTGGGCTTTGGCGGGGGCGGCGAAGTGTGGTGCAGTCCAACCTCGACGAGCATGGTGATGGCCTACTGGTCGAATGTCCTCGGGCAGACAAGCCTCAACCAGACCGTCCCGCTTGCGGCCGAGGGCACCTACGATTACGCCTATGGCGGCACGGGCAACTGGCCGTACAACACGGCGTACGCCGCGAGCTATGGCCTGACGGGCTTCGTCACACGCATGTCCTCGATGAGCCAGCTGGAGCAATGGATCAAGGTGGGCGTACCCATCGTCATCAGCGTCGCCTTCAACAACGGCCAACTCCCCGGCGAGCCCGTCAAGAACTCACCGGGCCACCTGCTGGTCGTGCGCGGCTTCACCGCGACCGGCGACGTGATCACCAATGACCCAGCCGCCAGCACCGACGCGGGCGTGCGCATTGTCTATCAGCGGGCCGACCTGGAGAACGTCTGGCAATTTGGCTCCAACGGCACGGCCTACGTGATGTATCCTCAGGGATGGCCAGTGCCCACGGTGGACGCCGGCGGGAGCTGGTAGGCTGGAGATGGAGGGCCCAATGGGCGCGCGCGGCGCGGGCGATCGCGTCCCGATCGCCGTGCTCGCCCCGGCGGTGGTGGAGCGCATCGCGGCGGGTGAGGTGATCGAGCGGCCGGCCTCGGTGGTGCGTGAGCTGATCGAGAACGCGTTGGACGCCGGGGCCACGGCCATTCGCTTGGAGCTCCGCGCGGGCGGGATGGGCCTCGTCCGCGTCGCCGATGATGGGAGCGGAATCCCGCCTGCGGAGCTGGCCTTGGCGGTGACCCCGCACGCCACGAGCAAGCTGCGCACGCCCGACGACCTGGAGCGCATCCGCACGCTCGGCTTCCGTGGCGAAGCGCTGGCGAGCATCGCCGCGGTCGCGGACCTCACGGTTTCGAGCGCCGACGATGACGGTGGAGTGGCCCACACCCTGACCGCGCGGCCCGAGGGCGGCGAGCGGACGCTGGACGCCCGCCCGCGCGGGACCACCGTGACTGTGCGCGATCTCTTCCACAACGTGCCGGCGCGCCGCGCCCTGGCGCGCGGGCCGCGCGGCGAGCTTGCGCGGGCGCTGGCCGTAGCCCGTGCCTATGCGCTGCTCCACCCCGCCGTGCGCTTCACCGTCGTCGCCGACAACGCCATCGCCTTCCAGACACCCGGGGCCAGCCCGGAGGCGGCGGTGGCCGCGGTCTATGGCGCGGATGTCGCCCGCCTGATGGTGCCCATCGGGCCGATCGCGCTGGAGCGGGCCACGATCCACGGCTGGATCGCGCCGCGCGCGCTCAGTCAGGCCGACCGGAGACATGTCGTCATCGGCGTCAATGGCCGGCCAGCGGGTAGCCGCGGGCTGCTCGCCGCACTGGAGGCGGGCTACCGTCCACTGCTGCGCAAGGGGCGCCACCCGATCGCCGTGGTCGCGCTGGATGTCGACCCCGAGGCCATCGACGTGAATGTGCATCCAGCCAAGGCGGAAGTCTTGGTGCGCGGCGAACGCGCGCTGGCGGCGGTGCTGCGCGAGACGACACACACGGCTCTTGGTGCGGCGCCCGTGACGATCGACCTCGGCGTCGCCGAGAGCGCCGGAGTGTACTCCCGCGCGCGTGCGCTGCGACTGCCGGCCGTGCGCCGGCGCGGCGCACGGCTGGGCGAGCCGCGCCGTTCCTATGGTCCGACTGGCCTGGATGGTCCGGGCGGCGGGGACGACGGCGACACGGCGCCTGGAAAGCTGCCGGATCTGGAGCCACTGGGGCAACTGGACGACGCGCTGATCGTGGCGCGAGCGCCGGCTGGGCAACTCTACCTGGTGGACCAGCATCGGGCCCACGAGCGGCTGCTGTATGAGGCGCTCCGGCGCGATGCGACGACGCCCAGGCGGGAGAGTGCCCAGGGGACGGATGCTCAGGGGACGGACACGCCGGATGGCGGCGCCCGCGGGCAATTGCTGCTGGAGCCCCTGCTTCTGGAGGTGACGCCGCGCCAGGCGGAGACCCTGCGGGCGCGCCAGGCGGAACTGGAGGCGGTCGGACTGGTCTGCGAGCCCTTTGGTGGGGCAACCTTTCTCCTGCGCGCGCTCCCGACGGTCCCCGGCGCGGCGCGGGGGCCGGCGGCCTTCGCGCGCGAGCTGGCCAATGACGCCGCCGAAGATGCCGACGACTGGCTGGAGCACCTGCGCATCGCGCTGGCCTGCCGGAGCGCCCTGCGACGCGGCCAAGCCCTCACGCTCCCCGAGCAATTGGCGCTGCTGCGCGACCTCCAGGGCGCGTCATCGGCAGCGCTCTGCCCGCATGGCAGCCCAATCCTGCTGCGCTACACCCGCGGATTCCTCGCCCGCGCCTTCGAATGGTGACTCGCCTTCCGCGGGACACATACGGGTGCGCATGCAACCGGCGCGCGTATAATGGAACGGCGGGTCGCCATGCCAGGTCCGACGCCGCCACGCGCATCGCTGCGAGGGAGGGTGAGATGGCCGACAGTGGCGAGGAGAGCGACCGCCCGCGGACCGGCGACATCGTGGAGCGCACCGCGCGGGCATTGGAGCGCGGCAGCGCGGGCCTGCCGGTGGGCGTGCGGGTGGTTGCGCACCACTGGCGCGAGGACCTGCCAGTGGTCTCACACCGCCAGGTCGCGCTTAGGTTGATGCTTATGGGGTCGGGGGGTGAGGACCCCAACTGGCTGGGCGGCGCGCACCCTATGCCGGCACGCGCGCCCGCGAACGCCCACGCACAAGCGCCGTTGTGACCGCGGCGGCCAGGCCGGGCGACTCGCGCCGGATGTTGTTGAGCGTGCCGGCGAAGCTGTAGTTGAGGCCGGCGAAGAACAGGTCGGCGTGCTCAGTGCTGCGCTGGCCGGAGCGCGACGGAAAGCCGGCGGCGTCGCGCGTGATGGCGTCCGCGAGGAAATCGAGCGCCGGGCGGAAGCCGGTCGCCAGGACGACCGCGCCATAGGCCGCGGCGGTCCCATCCGCGAAGTACGCCTGGCCTGCCTCGAAGCGCTCGACGCCAGGATGGATGGTGATGCGGCCCGCGCGCCCGGCCTCGATCAGTCCAAGGCCGATGACCGGTACACGGCCGTCGCCGCCGTCCAGGACACTGTGCGGCGCGCGGGGAATGCCAGCGGCGCGCTGGCGCGCCGCTGATCGCGCCAACAGCGGCGGCGCGATCGTGCCGGTGACGGGCCGCGGGAGGCTGGCGACGAGGATCGCCCAGCGCTGGATACCAATGCCCAGCAGGTCGCGCGGGACAATGTTCACCCCGTTGCGGATGGCCATGCCAACGTGCGCCGCGGTGGTGGCTAGGTCGAGGGCGATCTCCGCGCCCGAATTGCCCGCGCCCACCACCAGCACGCGCTGACCGGCGTAGGGGACCGCGTTGTGGTACTCCGCTGAGTGGATGATCGGGCCGCCAAACGCCTCCATCCCGGAGAATCGCGGACGCACGGGGTTGCGAAAGATGCCCGTGGCGGTGATCAGCGCGCGCGGCCGATAGGTCCCGCCGGCGGTCTCCACCCGCCAGCCCGCGTCGCCGTCGCGGCTGGCAAACACGGCTTCCTCGCCGGCACGGGCGCTGAGATGGCGGTCACTCGCGTAGTCGCGTAGATACGTAGCCAGCTGGTCGCGGGTCAGGTACTGGCCATAGCGCGCCGGGATGGGCCGATACGGCAATCCCGACAATCGGCGAACAGTGTGGAGGCGCAGCCGGTCGTAGTAGTTCGCCCAGCTCGCGCCGGGTCCCGTACCCTGCTCCAACAACACGTACTCGACACGCCGCCGGTCCAGGCAGGCCGCGGTGGCGAGCCCCGCCGGGCCCGCGCCGACGATGAGGACGTCTGGCCGCTGCTCCATGGTCACGTCCCTCCTCCGACCGTCGTGCCGGTCACGCCAGCGCTCGCCGGCATGGCTGGCGATCGCCTGTGCCATGCCCGCACTCGGAGCATACCATCGCGGCCGCGACAAAACCAGCCGCTCGCACGCCCCCTCTGGTGCCCGATGGCTTGATCGATGGCGGCCAGCCGGCGCGAGTCTGTGCCTGGTGGATTGCTAGACTGGCTTGAAAATTGCTGAGTGAAGACCCGCTACAGCTCTCTCCCCTCCGTTCCAGTGAGCGCCATCATGTATCATCGCGCGCCACCGCGCACGACCGTGTGGGGCGACAGGCGGCTCCGGCGTGCGGGGCGTGAGAGACGTGGACTTATCCCGGAACGCGCGGTCGGGCCGGCGCCGGCTCGTATGCCTGGTAGCCCGCCCATTGACTCGCCGTCGACAAGGCGCGGCGTGCGCGCGGACTCCAAGTTTCACCGGTCACTTAGTGCTGGGAGGACTCATCGTGTCGAGAGCGCTGCTGACGGCAAAATTGGGTGGTGTCGCGACGCGCGGGGAGCCAAGTGGCTTTCTCGCCGTTCTTGGCCACGACCTGCGCGGCCCCATCGCCATCCTGAATGGCCAGATCCAGCTGATGCAGCGCCGGCTGCGCCGCGAGGCCGACCGCGCGCTCGATCTACGCGACCTGGGCCGGATCGCCTATCAGGTGGACCGGCTCCATGCGCACCTCGATCTGGTGCTCGATGCCGCGCGCATTCTGGATGACCGGCTCGACATGAACCCGGTGCGCGGCGATCTGACGGCGGCGGTCCGCCGTGTGGTGGCGGCGATTGAGCCAGGCGTCACGCGCCACACGATCGTGGTCGATCTTCCCGCCGAGGGCTTGGTCGGCACCTGGGATCACACGCTCATTGGGCGCGCGCTGCATGCCGTCGTCGCGAACGCCATCCGTTACAGCCCCCGCGGGGGCGAGGTCCGCGTGCGCGCCGTTCGTGACGGAATGATGGCGCGGCTCGAGGTGGAGGACCAGGGCATCGGCGTGCCCGAGGCCGACCATGACCGGATCTTTGAGTGCTGGCGGCGCGGCGCCAATGCGGAAGACGGCGGCGGCGCCGGCCTGGGGCTCTTTGTGGCGCGCGCGGTCGTCGCTCGACACGGCGGCACGCTGGGGTTCCGTCCGCGGCCCGAAGGTGGCACCGCCTTCTGGATCACCCTGCCGATGTAAGGCGGTCC